>PCVW01000010.1:5193-75821 GCA_002787095.1 Candidatus Omnitrophica bacterium CG11_big_fil_rev_8_21_14_0_20_64_10
CGCCGGGGTTGAGGCGGTTCGTTTGGGCAGTTTCTTCAGACCAAAGGCGGCAGCTTGGCGCAGGCCGGCTGCCATCGCCCGGGCGGTCTCCGGAAAGAGGTCCTTTTCAGGTTTTTGCTTCATGTCGCCGGAGATTCCGGTCCGGAAGGGGGTCGGGGCCCGGTCGGTTCGGGCGTGGGAGTCGGAGCGGCGGCCGGCAGTGTGGGGGCGGCCGGTTCTCCTCCCTCTGTGGACGCCGGGGAGGGTTGGCGGTCTGCGCCCCCTGGATTCCGGCTGCCTCTGCGGCGGCCTCCTCGGCGTCGGCGCCCCCTTCCCCGGCGATGGGGACCGTCGCCGGGGGCGGCCCCCGGCTCATCCGATGGCGCGGACCGGCTGTCGGAAGAACGGTTTCTGCCGGATTGCGCCCGCGAGGATTGGGACGGCCGGGACCGTTCCTCAATCCGTTCTCCGGTCTCGTTGCCCTGTTTCGGGAGGGCGCTCAAGGCCAGCCGGACGATCTTTTCAGCCGCCTGCGCGGAAGCGAAGCGCCGCCCCGCTTCCGCAAGCTGCTGCAGCTCCTTGCCGTCCTGCATGAAGCCCTCCACAACCTTGGAGAAGTCCCCGGCCCGGCCGACGATCCGGACGATCCCCAATTTTTCCAGCAGACGGGCGTTGCGGGCCTCCTGGCCGGGGATCGGGATATTAAGCAGCATCGGAAGTCCCTTGACCATCGCCTCGGTGCAGGAAAGGCCTCCCGGCTTGGTGATCATGACATCGGCAGCGTCCATCAACTCGTGCATGTGGTTGATGTAGCCGTAAAGACGCATCGGATGGGCGATTCGGCGAGAAAGCCGTTCCAGCTTTGAGAAGAGGGCGTCGTTGTGTCCCGCGACCACGATGATTTGAAGCGGACGGTTGATCCGGCCCAGGGCCTGGACGATCTGGGTCACCGGGCCGTTCCCCATTCCTCCGGAGCCGATCAGCACCGTGAAACGGCTGCTTTCCAGCCCCAGCCGGGCGCAGGCCTCCCCCTTCGGGGTGCCCCGGAGAAACCTGGGATCGATCGGGATCCCGGTGAAAAGGATCTTCGATTCGGGGACCCCCCGCCGGATTAGTTCCTGGCGGGCCTCTTCGGAGCCGACCGCATAGGTGTCGATGCCTGGAGCGATCCAGACCGCGTGCGGCATGTAATCGGTGATCACCGAGATCACGCGGGCCCGGAGCGTTTGGTTGACCCGCATCGCGCCGGCCACTTCAGCCGGCATGAAGTGGGTCGCGATGAAGATATTCGGCCGGCTCTTGAGGATCAGCCGCTCCAACCCGCGGACATGGGCGGCGTTGGTCCAGCGGTGCAGCCGCTGGTAGAGACCGTCGAATCCGGGGAGATTGCTCAGGTGGTAGATCAGGCCCCAGAGAGGAGCCGCCCATTGCACGATCCCCTCATAGCCCTTGCCGTAGCAGGATTTGAAAAAGGGATCGGCGCCGTCCAGCGCATTCAGCATCTGGACCTGGGTGGTCTGCAGCTGTTGCTGCAGGGTGGAGACCAAGGCGGCGGCGGCCCGCAGATGTCCCGAGCCGGCCGGCACATGGCTGATGACGATCTTATTCCCGACCAGCCGCGGCCCGCTGTGAGAGCGGCGGTTCCGAAAGCCGGGCCGCCTGCCTCGCCCGGGGCGGAAGAACGGCCGTCTTACGTTCTTTCTTTTCTGATCCATTGAACGGCATCCAATAGGTTTTTGGCGATGTGGTCCGGCGCCGCTGAGAAGCGGCGCAGATCCTTCGCTCTCGTTTTTCCAGAAAGCACCAAGATGGTCTTTAATCCCGCCCGCCGGCCCATCCGGACATCTACGGCGGTGTCCCCGATCCAATAAGACCGTTGGATCTCGATCTTTCGTCCCCGGACCGCCCGCCGCAGCAGCCCCAATTTCGGTTTTCGGCAGCCGCACTGGCGGCCCGGAGCGTGCACGCAGTAATGGCTGGCCGTGATCCGGCCCCCCTTGTTCCGGACCGTCCGGCGCATCCTCCGGTCAATTTCAGCCAGGGCGATCCGGGACATCCGGCCCCGGCCCACCCCCGATTGATTCGAAAGGAGGATCACCGGCAATCGCATCTCCTTGAGGCGTTTGAGGGCCGGCAACGCCCCCGGCAGGAATCGGAACCCCCTCCAGTCGGTGACATACCCCTCCCCGGGGGAGGCGTTGATCACCCCGTCCCGGTCCAGGAAGACCGCCGTCCGGCGGGAAACCTGATCTGTTTTTACCTCTTTTCTTCGCATTGATCCAGGATTTTCGCGATCGCCAGGGCCAGATCGGTCCCGAAAGGGGAGGTCGTCTGCCCCGCCCGGACCCCCCGGGCGAAGATTTCGAGGGCGTTCTGCACCGGTGTTCGCTTGGAAGGGATCGACAGCGCTTCCCCGGCCCGTTCTCGTCGCGGGCCCACCGAATCCGGCGCCGGAGCCTCGTACCGGAACTGCAGCCGGGACGCTTTCACCGGCGCCTGGTCGTCAAAACGGAAGAGGGTCTGATCGGTGAAAACCGACAGTTCCCGCTGTTTCCGCCCCTTCAGGCGGCCGGATTGAATCCAGACCGGGATCCTTCCCGGGAAGGTCAGAGCAAGCGTTACCATGTTGGGCCGCCCCGCCCCGTCCCGCATTCCGGCCAGGAGCCGGACCGATTCCGGCTCCGGGACGGCTCCGGCTTTCGGGCTCAGCAGATCCAGGCAGAGGGCCAGATCATGCGGGAGGCGGTCCCAAAGCAGATCGGTCTGGCGGCGGAACGGGCCCAGATCCCCCTCCTCGGTGACGATTGCCCGGATGCCCCCCCCCGCTTTCCGAACGGCCTCCTTGACGGCTTGATAGGCCGGATTGAACAGCTGGATGTGGTTGACCCACACCGGGAGACCGCTTTTCCGGACCGCATCGTTCAGGCGACGGGTGGAGGGCAGATCGAGGGTCAGCGGTTTCTCGACCCAGCAGGGTTTTTTCGCCGCCAGGCAGGCCGAGACCATCTCGGCATGAAGGGGATCGGGCGCGGCGATCAGGACCGCTTCGCAGTCGGAGGCGATCAGTTTTTTCCAGTCGTCCGTGACGGCAATCCCCGGCGCGGAGGATGCAAGCCGCTCGGGATTCCGGACGGAGATGTGGGTGATTCGGACGATTTCCGGAAGTGCGGCGGCGCTCCGAAGAAGCACCTGTCCCCATCGGCCGGCGCCGATCAACCCCAGGCGCAACGGCTCCAGCGCCACCCGATCACTCCCCCCGATAGTGGGTCAGCGCCCAGTCCATGAAGCGCCGCAGCCCGTCTTTCAGGGAGACCTGGGGGGCATAGCCCAGCTGCAGGGTCGCCTTGCCGATGTCAGGACAGCGCCGCTGCGGTTCATCCGCCGGATAGGAATCGGGATATTCAACCTGATCGATCGGGATTGGCCGGCCGAGGGCCTCGGTGATTGTCTGGGCCAGGTCCAGCATCGAGACCTCCGGCTTCGGGTTGCCGATGTTGTAGGCCTGTCCCGGTCCGCCTTGGACGAGGGTTTTTATGAATCCGGTGATCGCGTCGGTCACATAGCAGAAGGTGCGGGTCTGCCGGCCGGTGCCGTAGATCCGGAGTGGTTTCCCGGACTTGATCCGGCTGGCGAAGTTCGGGAGGACCCGGTAGTCGGTCTCTTTCATGCCGGGCCCGTAAATATTGAACGGCCGGACGATCTTGGTCGGGACGCCGTCCTGTTCGTGGAAGATCATGCAGAGGGTCTCCCCCAGCCGCTTCGACTCGTCGTAGCAGGCCCGGGGTCCGATCGAGGCGACATTCCCCCGGTACGACTCCGGGGTCGGGACATGTTTCGGATCCGGATCGCCGTAGATCTCGCTGGAGCTGAAATAAAGGAACCCCTTGAGGGGATGGTTTCGGGAGAAGAGCAGCAGGTTCTTCGCTCCCAGAGTTGCCACCTCGAGGGTCTGCAGGGGGTATTTTCGGTAGTAGTAGGGGCTGGCGATGCCGGCGGCGTGGATGCAGTAATCGACCGTCTCCGGGACCTGCAGCGGTTGGATCACGTCATGCTCGATGAAGCGGGTCCCCGGCAGATCGGTTTTAAAATCTTCCGGCCGGCGGCTGGTGATGTGGTTGTCCACGCCGATCAGCCGGATCGGCTGTTTCCGGTTCTCCCGGTTGAAGGCGGCGAACAGCGCGGTGAAATAGGTTCCGAGGAATCCGTGGGCGCCGGTCATCAGCACGACATGGCCGGAAAGGGCCTTCAGTTCCGGCTCGGTCTGCCGCAGGATTTCCTGGATGTCGCTGTCGAGATAGGTGGCGGTCATGGAGTTCCCGTCATCTTACCTCAAGTTCCGGCAGCGGCACGATGAAATGTCCCCCGGCCGCCCGGAAATCAACCTGTTTGGCGATGATCGGCTCAGCGAAGTTCCAGGCCAGGATCAAACAGTGGTCCGGCCGGCGGCGGGGATCCCGCAGCACCTCCGAGGAGACGATCGGGATGTGGTGTCCCGGGGAGAGGAGCCCCTGCTTCCAGGGACTGTCATCGATGATCTGGGGCAGGTCCGCCGGCCCGAGCTCGAACTGGTACATCAGGGTGGTCGCCTTGGCCGGGGCCCCGAAACCGATGACCCGGCGCCCCTCGTTTTTCAACCGGTCGAGGAGGGTTCGCAGTTCCTCTTTCCGCCGGTGGATCCGGTCTCCCAGCTTTTGGAAGCAGGCGGCTTTGAACAGGCCGGCCCGCTCCTCCTCCCGGATCAGCCGGTGGAGCCGTTCGGCCGGTTGGATGCCTGCCCTTTTCGGCCGGACCCATCCCCGGAGGGAGCCGCCGTGCGTCTCCACCTTCTCCGCGTCGGCGAGGACCCATCCCCGGCTTTCGAAAAAACCGGCCAACGGCCGGGCGGTGTGATAGCTGAGGTGCTCGTGGTAGATCGTGTCGAACAGCAGCTTCTCCACGACCGCCAGCCCGTGGGAAACTTCGAAGAGGAACCAGCCGGCCGGATCCAGCAGTTCCGCGATCCCCCGGGCGATCCCGTCCAGGTCGTCGGCATGGGCGAAGACATTGTTCGCGGTGATCACCTTCGGCTTCCACCCTTCCCGCTTGAGGGCCCGGGCCAGCTCCGGGGTGAAGAATTCCGTCCGGGTCGGGATCCCCGTCTTTGAAGCGCTTTCGGCGATTTTGCGGGCCGGATCCAGCCCCAGCACCCGCATCCCCGCTTCCTGAAAGAAGCGCAGGAGGGTCCCGTCGTTGCTGCCGATGTCGATCACCTGGTCCCCCGGTTTGAGTTCCGCCCGTTCGATCACCGCCCGCGCGTACCGCCGGAAATGATCCACGAAGGCCGGCGAGGTCCCCGACACATAGACATAGTCCCGGAAGAGAATTTCGGGGGAGACGATCTCCTCCAGCTGCAGGTGGGCGCAAGCACGGCAGAGCCGCAGGGTTAGGGGGAAGCGGGGCTGCGGCTCGGCGGCCTGCTCCGGCCGGACGAAGGCATTGGCCAGCGGCGTCTCACGCAACGACAGGACCGGGTCGGTCCCGGCGCCGCAAAGCCGGCAATCCCGCCGCCGCTTCAGCCAGCCGGCCGCTTCGGCGGTCCGATCGGCCGGCGCCGAATTCGGCTTCATTGCTCCGGCGAAACCTTCATCGGGGGGATCCGGACGATGTCCGCTTCGTAGTCCGGCGCGTGGCGGTCGTTGCGGGCCACGACGAACAGGACTGAATCCTCGGTGAAGACCATCACATGTTCGAACATCGGCGGCGAGTAGAAGAGGGTTCCCGGGGTGATGATCCACTGCTGGGGCGCCTCGGTGGAGCCGACCGGCCGGTGGGCGTAGATCATCCGGCCGGAATGGAGCCAGGAGTAGTGGAAATCGGTCTTGTGGTAATGGTTCCCCCGCACCGCCCCCTTCTTGGAATGGATCACGAGGGCCGAGCCCAGCGGCAGGTCCACGAGGTTCTGGATCATCCCCCGGTCGTCCCGGAAAGGGGCCGGCAGTTGGACCACGGTTTTCGGATCCAGTTTCTTTGAAGGGGTCATTCCGTTTACTCCTTGTTTGTCTTTTGATGAACGATGAAATTGCCGCCATGTTTGAGGCGCCGGACCACCCGGACCCCGAACGGCCGGTTCCCGATCCCCGCCTTCTCCAACAGGCGGGAGAGCGGGTCCGGCTTCAGCTGGCCGAGGAACTCCAGCCCGTGCCGATGAAGCAGCTCATTCCAGACCGGCATGGCCTGGTAGATGAAGTTCTTCTCCAGATGGATGTGGTGCTGCTCCGAGGGGCTGAAGGTGGATTTGCTGATCAGCCATCCCCCCGGCTTGAGCGTCTTCGCGATCCGGCCGACCGCCTCATCCAGATCGAACAGATGCTCGAAGACATCCCAGGCGATCACCGCGTCGTACCGCTCCTGCGGCAGCGGCTCTAGGGCGGAGAGGACCTCCGCCTCGAAGCCTTCCCGCTTGAATCGCCAACCGGCGTAGTCCCGGGTGTTGCCCGGCACATCCAGGTGATCGCATCGGATTCCCCGCCGCCGCAGGTGCAGAGTGACGCCGCCGACCCCGCCGCCAAAGTCCAGCACCCGCTCCTTGCCCCATCGCCGGCAGGCCAGCGCCAGCACCTCGAGCCATTTCTGCTTGTCCCGCGTCGCCTCCCAGTAGCTCAGTTCATACAGGTACTGCGGCGTCTGGGCGTAGTAGGCGTCCACCTCCGCGGCGGTTTGGGCCCGGGCGGCCCGCTTCTGCGCCTCCACATCCTCCGTTTCCTTCTTCTCCCAGTAGGTTTTGGCGATCGCCTCCAGCGGTTCCCGGAGGTACCCGGTCAGGTGGCCAAAGGCAGTTTCGGCCGCCCGGGGATCCAGCCCCGCGACGCAGAGCTCCTCCTCCAGGGCCGGATCACGATACGGCGTCATGGTTTTCCGCGATCTCCCAGTATTTGGCCCAGAGGGCATGGTGAAAGAAGGCGGTCAGCCCGGCGAAGAGGAACCCGATCCGCCCTTCCCGGAAGCCCCCCTGCTTGATGAACGATTTCCAGAAACGGTGGATCGGTTTGAAGACCATCTGTCCCCGCACGACCTGCCAAGGGAGCCGGCCCTTCTCCCGGAAGAGGACCGCCGCCTCGACGTTCGAGTAATGGTTCTGCCGGTCGATGAACTGCGCGAACGATTGGAACGGATGGTGCTCGATCTCCGCTTCCAGCGGGGCGACCTCCCCGTCCACCTGCAGGCGGACATGGATCCCCTGCCCCACGCAGCGGGCGTTCTTCCTGCGGAACAGGATCCGGTGCCGGTGCCGCCAGCCCCCCCGCCGCATCGGATGGCCCAGGAAGAAGTTGAGTCGGATCAGGTCGTAGGCCCGGACCCGGCCGTCGTTGGTCCGCAGCGCTTCATCGATCGCGTCCCGCAGCGCCGGGGTCACGATCTCGTCGGCGTCGATGTGCAGGATCCACTCGCTCTCGGCCCGGTCGCTGCCGATGTTCCATTGCTGATCGTGGTTGTCCCGGGAGGGATGGACGAACACCTTGGGGGTGAAACGCTTCGCGATCGCGACGCTGTCGTCGCTGCTTTCATCGTCCACGATCACGATCTCGTCGGCCCATCCCTGGACCTGCTCCAGGCAGTGGGCCAGCCGGGCCGCTTCGTTCTTCACCATCATCACCACCGCCAATGTCGGGCGCCGCCGGCCCGGGGGCTCCGCCGCCGGCCGGCTCACCGCATCTCCCGCCGGAACGGTCTCCGTCCGCTGCGTTGCTTCCCAGTATTTGGCGTAGCTGACGAACTGGTAGAGGCCGCCGAGGACCGCGGCGACGAAGCCGATCCAGCCGTCCTTCCGTCCCTTCTTGCCGACATAAGCCCGAAAGAAGCGGTCGATCGTCCGCTGCATCCCCTTGCCGAACGACATCTTCCGGCCGTCGGTCAGCCACTTCCGGGTCTCCAGGGTCGTTTGCCGGTTGAGCTTGCCGATGAAATCCCCGATGTCCCGATAGGAGTAGTGGAGGATGTCGCCGGTCAGCGCCCCCGAGGGCTGGTCGGAGATCGCCCGGCAGTGGACCGTCGTCTCCTCCCAGCGGAAGGCGGACCGCTTGTACAGCTTGACCTGGGCGCTTGGGTACCAGCCGCCGTGCTTGAGCCAGCGCCGCCCGATGTAGTTCCGGCGGGGAATCGCGTAGACGGCCTTCTCCGGTGTCCCCCGGAAGAGGGTCTGCAGTTCCTCCGCCAGCTCCGGGGTCACCCGCTCGTCGGCGTCGATGCTCAGGATCCAGTCGTTCCGGGCCTGGGCCGCCGCCCAGTTCCGATGCCGCCCTTCCAGGTCCATCTTCCGGTGGACGACCCGGACCCGGGGGCTCTGATTCCTGGCGATCGCGACGGTGTCGTCGCTGCTTTCATCGTCTACGACCAGGATCTCGTCGGCGAACGGCACCGAGTCCAGGCAGTCCCGGATCCGGCCGGCCTCGTTCTTCGTCAGGACGACGACGGTGAGCGGGAGAGATTCCGGCATTGGTTGAGCAGTTCCTCGTGTGTCGGTTGATCCATCAGACGGGCCCGGTGCAGCCACCGGAGCCGGCGCACCCACCGGGACCAGGCGGGGTCGTGGCTGACCACCAGGTCGAACGGTTTCTTCCGCTTGGTGACCAGGCGCCAGAGCGCGGTCCGGCGCCAGCTTTTCTCCGGCCCTTCGAGAAAGGCCACCTGCGCCTGTCCTTCCGGGAAGGGGTTGCCGTTCCCTCGCGGTCCGGCGACGCAAAGCCAGTGCCCCGCCTCCACGATCCGGCGCCAGCCGTCGGGATCGCTCTCGGGGGAATCGGTCAGGATCCGGAGCTTCCGTCCCCATTTCGCTTCGTACCGCCGGCGGTTTTCCTCAAAGGCTTTCTTCCAGCCCGGCATCCGCCGGAAGCTGGCCTTCTCTTCATGGTACACATAGGCGCCGCAGGCCCGGACGATCGTTCGCCCGCTGTTTCGGACCCGGTGGGAGAGGTCGTCGTCGTCGAAGTTCCCCATCCCGAACCGTTCATCCAGCCCGCCGATCTCCTCAAAGAGGGAGCGCCGGCCAAGCAGACAGAAGCCCAGCGCGATCGAGAGGGAGGCCGACTTTCCTGACTCGGCCTGGAGGGATCGGGCGACCGCTTCGGGGCTGCGCCCCGCCGGACTCAGCCCCAGGGAATTGCTGGTGGGATTGACCAGGCCGATCTGTGGGTCCTGATCGGCGACTCGGATCATCTCGGTCAGCCAGCCGGCGGTGACGACGGTATCGTTGTTCAGCAGGCAGATCCAGGGAGCTTGGGCCGCCGCCAGTCCCTGGTTGATCGCCTTGATGAAGCCGAGGTTGACGGTGTTGCGCAGGATGGCCACCGGCACCGGGGCCGCCTGAGCGAATTGATCGAGCATCTCCCGGGTCGGCGCTTCCGAGCCGTTGTCGATCAGGATCAGCCGGATCGACCGGCCGGTATTTTGAATGACCGATTCCAGGCAGCGGCCGGTCAACTCCGGCAGGTTCCAGATCGGGATGATGATGTCGCAGTCGGGCCGATTCCCCCGGCCCGCTGTTCCCTCCGGGCTACTCAATGATCTCGCGTCCGTAGTAAGGGTGGCGCCGCATCACCTCCGGCAGATCGGCCGGGTCCCACGGGACCGCCCGGGGAAACTTCGGAGGATCCACAGGATGGATGTTCTCCATCTGCCGGTTTTGCGGCCAGGCCTTCCAGACCCGTTCGTACCAGCCGGAGAGGATCTCCTGGGCGTGCGGGAAGGTGGAAAGTTTTTCCCGCATCCGGGCCGGTGAGCGGGCGTAGGAGAAGTGGTAATAGACCGCCTCCTCCGGCGGGAATTCATGGATCGTCCCAATGGAGTTTAGGTCGTTCGCTCCGACAAAGCGGAGCCGGTGCGGAAAGGGGATGCCGAGGATCCGGCGGACCGGGGTGATCTTGAAGAGACGGCGGGGACGCCAGGAATTGAGCTCCGCGGGGATCGCGTACCGGAAGGAACGCCAAAAAGTGATGCACTTGATGATGAAGGTCCCCACCTCCGGCCGCACCGACAGGGTCTCTCGGATGTGCCGCAGATGCTCCGCCTTGTACACCTCGTCCCCGTCCACGAGAAAGTGGTAATCCATTCCCAGCTCCAGGCAGCGCTTCAGCCCCATTTCGCGGTGGGCCAGCTGATCGGCCCAGCGTCCTTCGATCACCTGGACCTGATTCGGGAACTCGTCCGCCAGTTTTCGGACGATCCGGCCGGTGTCATCGGGGGGGAACTGGTCGATGGACTCGGTGGCGTAAGCGCTGTAGGGGGCGGTCCCCAGACAAAGGATCACCTTCTCCACGGCCGGGAGCAGCGAGCGGACGGAGTATTCTAAGTACTCTCCCTCGTTGTAGATGCAGTAGACGGCAGCAATCTTCATGGGCCCCCCATTCTACCAGAACCGCCGCCGGAAAAGGGGGCTGGCCCAAAAGGGGGTCAAAGGGGGCAGGCCTTCAGTACCCCGCACCGGCCAACATTTCGGCTAGGCGTCGAGGAGGGAGCGGGCGGCAGCCAAGACCGTTTCCGGCGGCAGTTCGGTCAGGCAGCGGTTCTCCCAGGGGCAAGGCGGGATCCGGAAGCCGCGGTAGCAGGGGCGGCAGGCCAGCCCTTTGGAGAGGATCCGATGTTGGGGGCCCGGCGGAAAAGGACCGTAGACCGATCCGTCCACCGGTCCGAAGATCGTCACAGTGGGGGTCCCGACGGCGGCCGCCAGATGGAGCGGACCGCTGTCGTTTCCGATCACCAGCCGGCAGCGCCGCAGGATCGCCGCCAGTGTCATGAGGTCGGGGGCCGGCGGCAGGAGAATCGGTGGCCGGGGTGACCGCCGCAGCAGGTCGCGGCAGATCAGTTCGTCCGTGGGATCTCCAATGAGCGCCAGCGAGCGGCCCTCTCCCTGAAGGGCGTCGATCAGGGCCGCGTAGTGCCGGACCGGCCACTGTTTCAATGAAGCCCGCTCGCCCCAACTGGCCCCTCCCCCCGGCACCAGGGCGATCATCGGACCGACCGCCGGATTCCAGCCGTTGTTTTTCAGGTGGTCTTCCCCGGCCCGGTCGAACGGTTCTGGGATCGGAATCGGTCCGGCGAACTGTTCCGGTCCGGCCGGGGGGTGTCCGGCGGCCGGCCGAAACTCCGGAAGGAGATTCAGCAGGGCGAAGTAATGAACGGCGACCGGCCGGTCGTCGAATCCATGGATTGGGAGCGAATCGGTCAGGAATCGCCCCCGGCCCCGGAAGTTCAGGCCGACCCGTCGGGGGATCCCGGCCCAGAGTCCCAGCCCCCCCAGCTGCCAACCGAGCGAGAGGTCCAGCTGGAGGTCGAACTGCTCCTTCCGAATTCGGTCCGCCAGGGCGCCAATCTCCCGCAGCCCGCCAATCCGGGATCGTTTCCAGGCGGCCCGCAGGGCATCCTTGTGATACCGGATCGTCTCATCCACCTCCGGCCAGGCCTGCGCCAACGCCTCGGTCCGTTCGTTGCAGAGCAGGACCAGCCGGCCCTCCGGGAACCGTTGTTTGACCGCCCGGACCAGCGGCAGCGAGAAGAGGAGGTCCCCGATACCGAACGGGTGCGTGATCAGGATCCGCATTGCGCCAGGGTCTCCGCTTGGGCCGTCACGGTTTCCGGGCTCGGATCAAACAGGAGCCGGCAGAGGTCCCCCATCGGCCGCCACCGCTTCAGCAGCCGTTCGTGCGTCTTGGGGGCGACGATGATCGTCGGGGTCCCGACCGCCGACGCGATGTGGGCCGGACCGCTGTCATTGCTGATTAGGAGCCGGCTTCGCTTGAGCAGGGCCCCCAAGCGCTCCAGGGGGACCTGCCCCACGCCGTCGATCGTTCCGGGCGGCAGCTCCTTTTCAAGGGATTCCATCCGGGGCCGGTTCTCCGTTCCCCCGATCAAGCAGATCCGTTTTCCCTCCTGGCTCAGGCGCCGGACGACTTCGCAGAAGGATTCCAGCGGCCAACTCTTTTCAGGATTACTGGTCCAGGGATGGATCGTGATCAGCGGTTCCCCCGGGTTGATCCCCTGCTGTTGGAGCCAGGACTCAATGCCGGCGGCCGCCGCCGGCGGGACCGGCAGCGGTACGGCCGCCGGCGCCTCCGGAAGCGGCTGAGGCGACCCAAGCCCCAGCAGTTGGACCAGCTCCAGGTTGTATCGCGACTCATGGAGCTCCCGCTCCGCCTTGGTGTCCTCCAGGGTCCGATTCAGCAGGAAGCTCCATTTCCGGTGGTAGCCGATCCGGACCGGGATCCCCGCCAAAAAACAGGCGGCGTGAAAAAGCCGGGTGGGATTCAGCACCACGGCGGCACCGAACCGTTCCGGACGGAGCCGCTTTCCCCATCGCCACGCGGCGCCGAGGTTGTTCCCTTCATCGGGGGACCAGCCGATCAGCCGGTCGACGCCGGGGTAGCCTTCCATCAGAGGGCGCACCGGCTGCTGCAGCAGAAGGGTCAATTCCGCCGCCGGGAAAGCGGCCCGAACCCAGGCCAGAGCCGGCAGGTTCATCAGGAGGTCCCCGATCCGGTCGGTCCGGATCAACAGGATCCGTTCAGGCGGCGCCGGTTGAGCGGTCATGGCGAAGGGTTCGGGCGGTCCCCCAGACGGCGCCGGCCAGCGTCCAAAAGAGAGCCGACTGCCGCAGGGCGTAGAGTTGTGTGTCGAAGGCGATCTGGACCGCGAAAGCGGTCAAGGCCGCCAACCCGGCGGCCAGATCCACTCGGATCATCCGGGGGTCGTCGGCGGAAGGGGTTCGGATCGCCCGAATCGCGTGGATCGCGCCGGTGATCCCGAAGACCAGGAAGAGGCTCAACCCCACGAGCCCCGTCTCGGCGGCGATCTGCAGATAGCAGTTGTGGGCGTAGGCCGGACCGCCGGCGGTTCCCTGCCCGACGAACCGGTCGTAATTCGCCATGAAGGTGTTGAGCCCCTGTCCCAACAGCGGTTTGTCCAGGAACATCTGCCAGGCGGTCTTGAACCAGATCAACCGTTCGATGGACGAAGCATCCCGGAGCGCGGCCAGTTTCCCCCAGGCGTCGGTTTGAAAGAACATGTAGCCGTTGGCGGCCAACAGTCCGATCCCGGCCGGAATCCAGAACCGCCACCGCCCCGGTTTCAGACACAGGAGCAGAACGGCCGCCGCGGTTAGGCCGATCATCGAAGCCCGGGAGCGGGTTCCGATGATTGCGATCAGCAGCATCGCGAGCAGCAGGGTGAAGCCGCTGGAGAAGAGGCGGCCGGTCCAGTGGATCCGGACCAGCGCGATCGCCGCCGCCATCATCAGCAGGGTCGCCAGGTCGTTGGGATTGGTGTAGGGCCCCATGAACCGCCCGTAGATCAGCGGTTTTCCAAGGACGGGGTCTGCGATGACGAGGCCGGGGTGCGTATTTCCCCAGACCGCCTGCTGCTGCAGGAAGGAGTGGAGCAGGACCAGGAGCGTCACCGTGACCAGGGCCCGCAGACAGCGGCGCAGCACGCCGGGCGTTTCGGCGATCCGTCCGGCGATGAAAAAGAAGAAGCCGTATTCCAATGTTTTTCGGATCCATCCGGCGATGCTCAAGCCCGGATGGGTGCTGAAGAAAACGGTGACGCCGCAGATTGTGAGATAGACGATCAGCCAGAAGCCGACCGGACGCCCCGGCCCCGGTTCCACCGGGAAGTTTCCCGGTCGGGGAATCCCCCAGCCGATCAGCCAGCAGGCAAGCAGGACGAAGAAGAGGATTTCGATCGCCGCATTGGAATAGGGGATGACGAAAAAGAGAAGCGGAAGCGCCGACCGGCCGATGGTTCGGGCCGGCGGCCATCCCGCCCCTCGTTCGGTTTCGGTCATGGCGGATCTTGCAGGAAGGCCTGTTCGTCCGGAAGCAGGGTGTTCGCCATTCGCCAAGGGAGGGCATGTTCCTCGCAGGTGATTTGGACATGCCGCACCAGATCAGCCGGCGGCCGGCGGATTGCGATCCAAACCTCCTGCACCGACCGTTCATGCAGCAGCCGGCCCAGCATCTGCCGGGGGCCGAGGATCCGGACCCCATGGATCTGGCTGCCCCGCTTGGCCGGATCGTCGTCCAGAAATCCGACGATCTTCCTTCGGGATTGGGGCATCTGTTTGACTTGGCGGCTCAGCATCGCGCCGGTGTCGCCGGCCCCGATCACCAGGATTGCCCGGCTTTGGCCGGTTGAGAGCAAGATCCATTCGTCCAACAGCCGTTCGGTGACGCGGACCCCTCCGATGAGGATGAAGAGGAGCAGCGCGTCAATGACGAAGGTCGTCCGGGAATACCCTTCGAACTTCCAGAGCATCAGGACGGCGATGGCCGAAAAGACCGATCCCAGCAGGACCGCCCGAAGAATGTTGACGAGGTCAGGAATGCCGGTGTAGCGCCAGATCCCCCGGTAGAGGCCGCAAGAAAAGAAGCAGAGCATCTTGACGCCGATCACCAGCGGCAGCGTTCGGCCGATCAGCTGCTGTGTTTCAGCGGTCAGGCCCCCCTCGTAACGCAGCAGATGGGCGAACACATAGGCGGCGCAGATCATCGTGAAGTCAATGCCGACCTCAACGATCCGTCGTTTGTGGAGCAGCATCGTCTGGATCAGGGTCACCCGCTCCTGGGGATGAGGGGTCCAGCCGGCTGGACCGGTATAGACCCGGACCTTGCCGAGATAGATGCCGAAGATCAGGAACCCGCCAACGGCGAGCAGCCAGACGCCGGCAATGGTCAGCGGCAGCTGACGGGTCATCGCGACGCTGAGGAGGCCGAATCCAATCGAGATCCCGTAGAGGGTGAAGACCACCTGCCGGGTGGTCAGTCCCAGAATACTCATCCGGTGGGAAAGATGGTCGGTCCCCCCCTGGAATGGGGAGCGGCCGTGCGTCATCCGCTGCAGGGTGACGAACAGGGTGTCGAAGATCGGCACCGCCAGCAGCAGCGACGGCAAGGCCAGGATCCCGACCAGCCGGGTAGATTGCTGCCAGGTGCCGGCCAGCGCCAAGGCTCCCAGCCCCAGTCCCAGCACCTGGCTGCCGGAGTCCCCCAGGAAGACCTTGGCCGGCGGCAGATTGAACCGGAGAAAGGCGAGCGCGCTGCCCCCAATGGCCGCCGCAATCACCGCCACATCCGCCTGCCCTACTGCGGCGGCGTGCCAAACACAAAAAAAGGCGGCGATTGCCCCGATCCCCGCCGCCAAACCGTCCATGTTGTCGATCAGATTGAAAGCGTTCATCATCAGAATCAACCAGCCGATCGTGACCGGGGTTTCAAGCCACGGAACCGGCAGGGAGACCTGGATGCCGCACAGGGGGACCGCGCAGGCGGCGATGATTTGGGCGACCAATTTCGCATAGGGACTCAGCCGGCGGATGTCGTCCACCATCCCGATGCCCAGCATCAGGATTCCCGCCAGGGCCAGACCGATCAGGGTCTTGTCCTGGGGGATCTGTGAAGCGATTGCCGCCAGGAAGCTCAGCGCCAGCGGGACCCCTCCCAGGCGGGCGATCACCCGCCGGCCCCAGCGGTCGTTCGAGGGGTGGGAAACCCATCCCTGTGCAACGGCCAGGCGGCGGATCAAGGGGGTGCTCAGCAGCATGAAAAGGCCGGCGCCCCCTCCCCAGATCAGAATCGATGGAAACATGTCAGTCGGATCCATTATAGCGTACCCGGCGGGCCTGCAGCCGCTGCACCCACCGGTACCAGTCATAGCATCCGGCGGCTCCCTTTCGGATCTCCTCGGGGTCGTCTCCCCAGCTGAGGCGGATCCGCTTGAGACAAAGGGGATCGGTTCCAGAAGCGGTTTCCACCCCCCAGACGGTTGTGCAGGCGGTTTGGAACTTGTGCCGTTCCAAGAGGGTTCGGGTCGCGGGGGTGAAGGTGCCGTAGGTACCGTAGGGATAGGCGAAGTGGACCGGTGGGGTCCCGATCCGCTCCTGAATGATTTGTCGGGAGCGTTCCAGTTCCCGCTCTGCTTCCTCCAGCGGCAGGTGGCTCAGGGGATGGTGGGCATCGGTGTGGCTGCCGATCGTCCAGCCCGGTTCGGAAGCGAGACGCCGCAGCTCCGGCCAGGTCATCGGACGGCCCAACGCCGGTCCGGTCCAGGAGAAGGCTGGCCGGCCGATCCAGCCGGTTGCGACGAACAAGGTGGCTGGGACCCGATGCCGCGCCAGAATGGCCTGGGCATGTTCCAGAACGCCGAGGTAGCCGTCATCAAAGGTGACCGCGACCCAGGGTCCCCCGTCGGCTCCCCGCCGCAGGAGGTTGACCCCCTGCCCCAGCTCGACCGGCGTCAACCCGGCCGGCCGGAGGAGCGCCAGATGGCTTTCCAGCCGTTCCGCGGAGATGCTCACCTGCAGTGGATCCTCGACCGGTGCGGCGGTGACCGCGTGGTACATCAGAATGGTCAGGGAGCGGGCCGGGATCTGCCGCAGCCCGAGCCGGTGCAGCCCGGCCCCGACTGCCTGCCGGATCCGGAGCCGAGCCGGCTTCATCCCGGCTTCGTCAGCTCCAGGATTCCCTCCCGGCCCCAACCGCGCAGCGGTCCGTTCGGAAGGGATAGGTTCGCGATCCGGTCCCACGCCCGGGTCAGCGGCGACAGAGCAGGGATTTGGAATGGAAAGTGGTGGCAATGAAATTGGGGCGGTCCCTGCGGAGCCAGTCCCGCCTCCCGGGCCAGCCGGGTGACGCTTGCGGCCGAGAAGAACCGGTTGGGGATGTCGGCCCGGAAGGAGAGCCGCTGCTCATCGGGGCGGCGGAGCAGTCCGAGCCCGGCGCCCAGAGCGGCCGCGATGCGGACCGATTGAACGGCGGCCCGATGCAGGCTGTTTAAGGGAGCGCGATTGTTTGGAAAGGTCAGGAGGATTTGTCCGCCCGGGCGGAGGGTCCGGGCCATTTCTCTGATTGCCGGTTGGATGTCCGGCAGGTACTGCAGCACCCCGCTGCAGAGAATGGCGTCAAAAACGCTGTCGGAAAACGGCAGTCGGCCGATCTCTCCGACCCCGTGATGGGCCCGGGCCGCGGCGGGATGCCCGGCAAGGGACTGTCGGCCGAGCCGGATCATCTCGCGGGAAAGGTCCATCGTCCAGCATTCGGCGCCGAGCGCCAGGAGCGCTTCCGTGAAAACGGCCGGACCGGCCCCGATGTCCAGAACCCGGCCCGGAGGTTGCTTCAATCGTTCGAGGAGAAGCCGGCGCCGTTCCCGGAAGATTTCACCGCGGGCCTCGCCGGTCCGCTCGTAAGCGGCTTGATAGGGGGCGGCATCCCGGTCGAAATAGGTTTTGACGGTTTGTTCGGCGGACGGCAGCGGGCGGCCGGTCACTTCACGGAGATCAGGTCGGGGGTCTTCTGGGTATAGTCGATCACATCCTGAATGATCGACTTCAAGTCCCGGGTCGGTCGGAATCCGACGAACTCCCGCGCTTTCGTGGTGTCGGGGACCCGCCGCTGCATGTCTTCAAAACCCTCTTCATAGGCTTCGTCGTAGGGGATGTGCGAGATGCGGGAGCGGCTGCGGGTTTGGGCGATCACCTGCTGGGCCAGGGATTCGATCGTGACCTCCTCCTGCGAGCCGAGGTTGAAGGCCTGCCCGGCCGCCTTCGGCAGATGGATCAGCTTCATGATTGCCTGCACCGCGTCTTGCACATGCATGAAACAGCGGGACTGCTTGCCGTCCCCGTAGACGGTCAGCTCGGCTCCCTTGAGGGCCTGTTGGACGAACCGGGGAATGACCATTCCGTAGGTTCCGGTCTGCCGGGGGCCGACCGTGTTGAACAGGCGGACGATCACCGTGGGCAGCCCTTTCTCCCGCCAGTAGGTGTAGGCCAAGATCTCGTCGACCGCCTTCGAGGTGGAGTAGGACCACCGGCTCTTCAGAGGGGAGCCCAGGATTCGGTCCTCATCCTCTTTCAGCGGGCCGTGGCTGTTCTTGCCGTAGATTTCGGAAGTGGAGGTGATCAGCGTCGGCCGCCGGTAGCGGTTGGCCGCTTCCAGGACAATCTCGGAGCCCCGGATGTTGGTCGTCAGGGATTCGAACGGCTTCTGAACGATCAGTTCCACCCCGACGGCCGCCGCCAGATGAAAAACCACATCACACCGTTCGACGAATTTGTCGACCAGCCGCTCGTCCAGAATCGAGCCGACCACCAGCGTGAAGCGGGGGTTTTTCTGAAGCGCTTCGACATTCTGGAGCCGGCCGGTGGAAAGATTGTCCAGGGCCACGACCTCATGTCCCTCCTGAAGCAGCAACTCTCCGAGATGGGATCCGATGAAGCCGGCCCCGCCTGTGATCAGGGCGCGCATGAGGGGGATTATATCACAGCGTTTTGGAAAGGAGCTCCCGATACTGCCCGTCCATCTGGTCGAGCAGCCGGTCCTTCGTGAAACGGGCCCGGGCGTCGGCCCTGCCCTGCCGTCCCATGGTCCGGCGCTTATCGGGATGCTCCAGCAACTGCCAGAGGGCGTCGGAAAAGTGGAGGATGTCCCCCTTCCTAACGAGGCATCCGTTTTCCCCGTCCTGGATCACATCCCGGACCCCTCCCACATCCGTTCCGACGACCGGCGTCCCGCAGGCGAGCGCTTCGATCAGCGCGACCGGCGTCCCTTCGTTGAGGGAGGTCAGGACCGCCGCATCCAGATCGGGATAAATCCGTTCCAACTGGCGCCGCCAGCCGAGGAATTGGACCGATTCCCCGAGCCCCCAAAGGGCGGCGATCTGTTCCAGGCGCGGCCGCAGCTCTCCGTCTCCGATCACCAGGAATTGGATCGGGTCTGCTCCCTCAGCCCGGACCCGGCGGTGAATTAGCCGGGCTGCTTCCAGGAACATCTGGTGGTTTTTGATCGGAACGAGCCGACCGACGATCCCGACGAGCCGGGTCCGGGGGTCCGCCCCCAGTTCCTTTCGGAAGGCGCCGGCATGCATGGCGGAGTCGAAAAAGGGATCCAGGTCCAGCCCCAGGTGGACGGTGCGGACTTTCTCGGAAGGGACGACCCGGAATCGACGGGTTAGTTCCTCCCGTTGGCTGGCGCTGATCACATAGATCCGGTTGGAGAGACGGCCGAGGAACCGTTCGATCCCCAGAAAGAGGGCTGTTTTCCATTTCGGGAAGTAGCTGTGAAAGACATGGCCGTGAAAGGTGTGGACCCGGATCCGGACGCCGCAGGCGACCGAGATCAGGCGGCCGAGGGTCCCCGCTTTGGCCATGTGGGTGCAGACGATGTCGGGCCGGAAGCTCCGGAAGGTCCGCCACAGCTTCAGGGCTGCGATTGCGTCGTGCAGCGGATGGATCCGACGGTGCAGCTCCGGGATGTAAACCAGCCGGACGCCGGCCTGCTCGGCGGCGCTGCGCATGTCTCCCTCTCCCGGCTCGACCGATCCGGTGATCAGCAGGGTTTCATAGCCCCGCTCCCCCATCTCTCTCGACATCAGGATCGCGTGCAGGGCCGGCCCGCCGATGTTGAGGCGGGTGATCACACGCGCGACCCGAATCTTCCGCCGTTCCTTCGCCGGAGCCGCTGATGCTTTCACATCCACCCGTTGAAACGGTAGTAGGCGACCGCCAACACCTCGTGCAGCAGCCCCTCGATCTGCTTCCAGCGGGGCGGCCGCTCGGTCGGATAGAAAAGACTCTTCTCGATCGGCACCGGGATCCAGTCGATCTCGGGGGTTTGCCGGGAGAAGGTGCCGACGGCCCGGCGCATGTGGTAGGGGGAGCTGACCAGCAGGACCTTGCGAGCCGGGAGTGTTTCCAGCAGGGCGCCGATTCGCCGGGCCTCTTCCAGGGTATTGCGTCCTTCCGATTCCAGCAGGATATTCCGCTCCGGAACGCCGAGCGACAGGGCGAGCGCCTTCATGACCTCGGTCTCCTGAAAGCGGTAGCTGTAGCCGGAGGCCAACAGGATCTTCGGGGCCCATCCGGCCTGGTACAGGGCCACTCCCCGGGCCACCCGCTCTTCGTAACCCTGCCCCGGTCGTCCCGATTCTCCGACACCCCCTGCCAGCACGACGATGGCGTCGGCCGGCTGGGGAGGCGCGGCCTGCTTCAGCGGCTGCGCGAGCCACCAGACCAGCGGGGTGTGAAAGAGAGCGACATAGACCAGGCCGATGGCGAGGGTCACCCGGAAGATTTTTCGGAGGGAGCGCAGCCAGTCGGCGGCCCACCGCTTCTCCCAATGGTTTTCCCGTTCCCATTGCAGGATCTCCAACTCCCCCTCGATCAGTTCCGTCAACGTCTCCAGCGGCTGCTGTTCCGGCGCCCAGGTGCAGACCCGGTTGTGCCGCCCGCTCCAGGCGGCCTGACACGCCGGGGTGTCGGCAATGACCAGGTTCACCCGATCCAGGAGCCGCAATTCCCCCGGCGCTTCGGCGGGCCGGACCGGTCCGGCCGGTTCCGTCAGTTGTTGCCGCAGGATCAGCCGGCTGGCGATCCCCCGGGCGAGCGCTTCGGCGGGGCGGCCGGCGCCGAAAAGCCAGAGGATTGGCTGATTGAAGTTCATCAGGTGCATCCACCGGCGGAGGATCGGCAGGAAGGTCGGTTGGGCCATCGCTCCCGGCACCGGCAGGCGGCACCCGTACAAGCGGGGCTCAATTTGGAAGAATCCCCTGCGGGGTTTTCCCGCCGCGATCGGGCCGGCTGTCTTCGGGAAAATCAGGAGGAGCCGGTTCCCTGCCCGCGCCAGTCGTCGAACCAGGCGGCCGGTCCGGCTTTCCGGATTCCAGGCGGAGGGGATCCAGCAAAGGATCGTCTGCTGGGTCAGCATCGGACCGCCGTCCGTTCCAGCGCTTCCCCCATCCGTTGCCGCATCTGTGCGATCCGGGTCCCCCAGTCGTGGGTTCGGGCCGCTTCCTGCCGCCGACGGACCGTCTCGGGGTCGGTCAGGGTTCGGGCCTGCTCAATGGCCTGGAGAAAACCGGCCGGATTCTCCGCGATTTGGACCAGTCCGTTGAAATCGGCGTTGTAGGCCAGCACCTCCGGCAGCGGCGAGGCCACGACCGGTTTCCCGAGGGCGTGGTACTCGTGCAGTTTGGTCGGATAGACCGTCCGGGTGTAGCCGGTCAATCGGTACGGGATCACCCCGACATCAAACGACCGGGCGATCGCCGGAAGCTCCTCGGGCCGTCGGGGGCCGAGCCGATGAACGTTCGGAAGGTGCCGGAGAGCGGTCATCGGGGCCAGCTCCGGTCCCACGAGCAGGAAGGACCAGGCCGGCCGGTGGACGGCGGCGTGGGCGATCCAGTCGATGTCCAGATGCCGGTGGAGGCCGCCGATGTAGCCGATTCTCGGCCGCGGCAGGCCGGCGATCTGAGCCGGTTCGGGACGGTTCGCTGCCTGGGCGTAGTCATCGTAACGGACGCCGAAGGGAAAAATCTCCACCGACCGGTTGTGGACCCGGCAGCGGTCGGCGAGCGCCCTTCCCTGGGCAAAGACCAGATCGCAGGCAGTCAAAAGGGCCGATTCGGAACGACGGATCACAGCCGGCCGCGGACTGATCTGTTCGAAGTCGGCGATGCAGTAATAGATCAGCAGCCGCCTCGACAGATGGCGCAGGGTCGACTGAATCAACGGGGTTGGGAGGAACGACCAGACGATCGGCCGGTTCCCGCCGCCGGCGGACAGCAGCCAGGCTGCAATCGTCCGGGCCAGGTGGCGGCCGTTCCAGGCCGTGATCGCAGGTTGATAAGGAGAGGGGACCAGCAGCGGGCTGTGCACCCAGAGCCGATCCTCGACCCGGCGCAGCCGGCTGCGCCGGTTGCCCCCCCGGCGCAGCCGGTCCCGCAGGCGGCCGGCGTCCCGCCAGCCGGGAGTCCGGATGCCGGTGTTCTCAATGAAGAGAACCGGGTGGCCCGCCCGGGCCAGCGCAGACATGATCTCCTGATGGCCCTGGCGGTTGAAACTCCAGTCGATCGAAGAGAAGCAGACCACCGGCAGATCGGCCGGTGCTTCCATCTCAAGCGGCCGGGTGTTCATGATCCTCCCGCGGCGGGATTTGCCAGGCGGCCAGCAGGCCGAAGCCGATCCAAAGGAAGCGGAAATTCATGATGTCGACATGGAGACTGTTGACCAGGAGTCCGATGTTCGCCGCCCACAGGGCGCGGCGCATCCAGAGGAAGGTTTCCTCCGGGCCGGCCCGGGTCGGCCGTCCGGCGGCCGCGCCGAGGAGGCCGATCCAGAGAAGAATCAGGAAGCCTGTTCCGATCCCGCCCGTTTCGGCGAGCCGGCCGAGCAGCATGCTGTGGGGATCGATGCGTTCATACGGGTGGTGGATCCGCCCGGCGTCGAATGCCGACTGGGTCACTTCGTGGAATCGGTTCAATCCCCGTCCGATCCAGGGATGCTGCGCGAAGGTCTCCAGCGAGAATCGCTTCAGCAGACCATAGCTGATCCAGTTGTAGGCGATCCCGACCGACAGCTGTTCGGCCCCTCGCCGGGGATCCTGGAAACTGTATTGGTCGGTCGGCGCCGGGAGATCCGGCCGGAAACTCCGCTCGATTCGGACCTCCCGGATCAGGACCCAGGAGACCGCTTGGATCGCGAGGATCACGCCGATCGTGACGGCCACCCCGGCCGGCTTGAACCAGCGGTTGCGCTCCTGCAGGAAAGGCCAGAGGAACAGCAGGCCGGCGGTGAACCAGCCGGCCCAGGCATGCGAAAAGGTGCCGATCAGGGCGGCGGCTCCGATCGGGAGGGTCCATCGCCAAAAATGGGCGCGGGGTCCGAAACGGCTCAAGCCCAGCCAGACCGGCAGGACAAAGGTCAGGTAGTTTCCGAAATATTCATGGGTGTAGAAGGTCCCCTTGGCTCGGAAAACCTCCCCCAGATAGGGGACCGGCCAGGGGTTGCCGATCGCGTACAGGTAGCGGCCGCTGACCGCATAGACGGCCGTCGCCCCCAGGGCAATGACCGACACCGCCAGTCCGACCCCGGTCATCCAGGGGAGGATCCGTTCCCGGAACCGCGGATCCCGGCCGATGACGGAGAAGGCGCCGTACAGGGCGGCCAGGTAGAGCTGTTTGGCGAGCTCCAGCGCGGAAGCGGCCCGGTTGTCGCTGTTCCAAAATGAGATCAGTCCGCCGAGCAGATATAATCCGACCAGCGCATCCAGCCGGCTCCACCGCCGCCGGGGCAGCTTTCCCAGGGCGGCGGCCGCGATCAATCCGATCGCGAACCCGTCGGCCGGCAGGATGTTTCCGGGAAACCGGTGCAGGCTGACCGGCAGCAGCAGCAGGAGACCGAGCAGCAGGGAGCGGAGCACTCAGCCCTGCCCTCCCGCTTTCCGGGCGATCACGAGCAGGATGTCGAAGACGTCCAGCGTGATCGGGAACCCGGTTCCGGTCCAGCCCCGTTGTCTCAGCCATTCGTAGAAGCGGCGGCGGCGTTCCGGTTTTCGGTCGGCCAGCAGGCGGTACAGCATGCCGTCCAGCGTCCGGGTGACGCCGACCGTCGTCCAAACCTCCGGCTCCAGTCCCCGGTCCCGCAGCAGCCGGCCCAGAGTGGCCCGGGAAAAATAGTGGAGGTGATGCGGCGGGTAATAGAGCCGCCAGCGCTTCCCCTGCAGGCGGGCCATCCAGGAGCCGACATCCCCGGTGGTCAAGGCCAGCCGGCCGCCCGGTTTCAGGATCCGGGCCGCCCGGTCCAGATAGTCGCCGGGATTCCGGAGATGTTCGATCGTGTCCCACATCACGACCCAATCGTAATGGGCCTCGGGCAGCTGAACCTTCAGGAAGTGCCCTTCCCGGGCCGTCACCTTCAGCGTGTTCCGGGCGTGCCGGATCCCCTCCCCATGAATGTCGATCCCCTCCGATTCCCAGCGGCGCTGGGCCAGCTCCAGGAAGAAGCCGTAGGCGCAGCCGACCTCAAAGAGCCGTCCCGCCGGTTGGATCCGCCTCAGCCGCTCAACCAGCCTCCGAAAATTCCGCTGCAGCGCCGGTTTGTCCCGTTGGTAGTCGGCATAGGCCCCTTCGGAGAAAAAGTTCTGTTCGTAGGTTTCGAACAGCTTCTGGTCGGTGTCGGTCCAGGGGACGAACCAGTGGCCGCAGCTTCGACACCGGAGAAAGGGATAGCCGTCCTTTTCGAACCGGAAATCGTGCTGCCGGTTCCCGCAGATTTCACAGGGGACGGCCTGGGAAGCGGCGGATGGGCCGGCTGCCCCGGCGGTGACGGGAGTCACGACAGCGCCCTCTGCATCCGAACCAGATTCCGGAAGACCTCCGGCATCCGCCGGATGAGGTTGCGGTATCCGATCTGCCGGATCTCCCGGATCGGAACGGGGATTTCCCGAATCCGGAGGCCGGCCCGCTGGATTCGAAGCACCAGTTCGGTGTCGAAGATGAAGTGGTCGGTCACGCAGGCGGCCGCCAGAGTCGAGACCGGTTCCCGCAGGAAGGCCTTCATGCCGTGGGTGTCGGTCCCCTGGAAACCGAAGAAAAGCCGGAGGAAGCCGTTAAAGCTGCGGGTGATCCAGCGCCGCAGGATCGGCCGGCGATCCCAATCGGTCCGGAGCGTCTTGGAGCCGATCACGAGGTCCGCTTCCCGAAGGGCTTTCAGCGCTTCCCCGAGGAACTCCGGGCTCCAGAAATCGATGTTAAAGATCACGACCGCCTCCCGGCGGCAGGCGGCGATGCCCCCCTGCAGCGCCCGGCCGTAGTTGGCTTCCGGAAGACGCAGGGTCCGGACCGCCGGATGGTTTTGGGCAAAGGTTTCGGCCATCGGGCCGGTGGCGTCTGTGGAGCCGTTCTCGGCGATCAGCACCTCGAACGGCAGTCCCTGCCCTTCGGCGGCTTCCAGGATTCCCGGCAGCTGCTTCGAAAGGACCGGCGCATCGTTGTAGACCGGCACCAGGACGGAAAAGGAGCCGATGGTTTGTTGGGTCGGTGTCATGGTCTGGGGTTGTGCCTCTTGGAATCCGGTTATCATAGCACCCGCCAGGCCTCGTGCGGGCCGGATTGGAACAGCCGCTCCACCGTCCCCGCCGGCAGGCGCAGATCCTCGATCGCCGCGTACCGCCGGTCCAGCAGCAGGCCGTTGATTCGGTAAGTCCGGAGGAAATCCTCGACCGGCTTCCGGAAGACCGGAAAGAAGGGGGCCAGCCGATCCCAGCCGGTCCCATGGGCCCCCCAGAGGACCGCCTTGTCGGTGAAATGTGCCAGCGCCTCGGATCGGGTCACCGGCAGGCAGAGCCACCGTTTCTCGGGGCGCTCCTGGATTTTTTCAAAGATCAGCCGAATTTCCGGGTCCACCACCGCCATTCGGTTCCATTTCTGCCCCCGGATGGCTTGGAGACTGACCGCCGTCTGAGCCGCCGCCAAACCGAGGCAGATCCAGGCCGGAAGGAAGTTGCCGGCGGTTTGAGCGGCGGTCCCGGCCCAGGTTCCCAGAAGCAGAAACCAGGGGAAGAGGCCGTAGCGCAGATACTTGAACCCTTCCCCGAACCACCGGCATCCCGGAATCCATTGGGTCGCCGCGGCGGTGAGGAATACGAGTCCACTCCAGGCCAAGAAGAATGGTTGATCCGCCCCGGCCCCGGTGTCCGGATGAATCCCCGATTGCGGGAGACGGCCGGTCATCATGCCGGCCAGGAGACCGGCAATCACGATCAGGTGACCAACCGCCAGAAACCGACTCCATCGGGCCGATCGGATCCCCTGCACGCCGGCCAGCTCCCGCTTCTTGGCCGGATCCCGATAGAGGGGGGAATCGTACAGGGGGTGGGCGTTTAGGAACGGTCGGTGGGTTCTCCAGAAAGCGACGATCTCCCGGTGTCCCCGCATCAGCTTCCGGAAACCAGCGGGATGAACCGCCCACGCGCCGGCAAAAATGCCGACCCCCAGGCCGATCCAGAGGGGACTGCCGGTGAGGCCGGCCAGGCCGAGGAGCATCGCCGTCATCTGCTGGGTCGTCATCTTGTGGGTCCAGAAGATCGCAATCCCGGCCCCGAGGGCGATCCCTCCTCCGATCCAGCCCGGCTGGAGCCAGAAGATCAGCAGGCCCCACATGAAGATCGTGAAGAGCAGATTGGCCGCCGGCCGGACATTCAGGTCGGTCGATTGGGCGACCCCGACCGGGCTGGTCGCGAACAGCCCGCCGGCCAGGGCGGCGCCCAGCCAGGAGCCGGTCCCGGCGGCCACGGCTCCGCTGAGGAGCGCGGCGTGGAGTCCGTCGATCAAGGGAGAAATCACCCAGTGAAAGCGCTCCCGGAGGCCCTTCGGCAGCAGGGCCAGCGCCCGCGGGAACAAAGGGGGATAAACCTGTTCCGGATCGTCCAGGAGGTATTGCGGCAACTCCACCGGCCGGAACGGCCCTTTGCGGGCGGCCCGGGCGTAATTCAGGTAATACCAGCTGTCCACGCCGAACTCCGGCTGCCTCAGCCGCGGCCAGATCCGGAAGCCGAAAGCCATGACCGCTGAAAAGAGGATCGCCGCCCCGATCATTCGGGGCCCCTCTGCTCGCAGGCGAGATAGAAACCAGCGCATTGCCCGGGCCAGACGGCGGCCAGCCGCTGCATCAGACGCCAGCCGAAGGCCGGCCAATGGCACCAATCGAACAGCCGGGTATGGGGGATGAAGAAGTTCTCCCGGAACACCGACCGGATCTCAAAGCCGGCCGCTTCGATCTTCCGGCGGAGCGCCGGTTCGGTGAAGAAATGGAGGTGGTCGGTTTGCTTCAGGATCTTCGGTTGGACCCAGCGGTTCCGGAGGCGGCCGAGACGGCAGCCTTCGTTGGGCACGCCGAGCCAAAGCCGGCCGCCCGGTTTCAGGATCCGGCGCAATTCCCGGAGCGCCGAATCGGTCTCCCGCACATGCTCCAGCACCTGCGAGGCCAGGACGCCGTCGAAGACACCGTCCCGGAATCCCAGCGCCCCGATCTCTCCCAGCGCCAGGCGGGCTTCCGGGAAGCCGACCCGGGTCCGCCGCAGACGGAGGAGATTGAGGTCGCAGCCCCAGAGGTCGACCCCCGGTCGGCGCAGCGGGGTCATCATCAGGCCGTCGCCGCAGCCGATCTCCAGCAGCCGGATTCCGCTCCGGTTCGACAGATGCCGTTCGACCTCCTCCTCGATCCAGCGGATCCGCTGCTCGATCGTCCGGCGCATCGCCGGCTGCCGCAGGTAATCTTGCTGGGGATCAGTCTGCCACGGGTCCCCCGCCGCCCGCCGCTCCCGCAGCCGTTCCCAGTCAGTCGGCATCCATCCCCTCCAGGCGCCGGGCGGTTCCGCCCGGAAGGTCCCCCAGCGGGAACCGGCGGCCGTTCCTGGAAGCGGTCAATTTTGGGAAGACCGCTTCCCCGCCGTTGAACAGTTCCCAGCCGGCGGCCGATTTCCGGATCTCCAGCCGGGCCCAGAGATTCATTCGCCGGTAGAGATCCTGGGCGCTGGTCAGCCACCAGCGGTCGTTGAGTTTCCGGAGAGCCGCTTCAAAGGCGGCCAAGGTTCCCTCCGGGCGGAGGATCCAGCCGCGGGTATGGGCGGGATGAAAAACCCAGAGGTAAGCGCCGCCCGGAAAGGCGTCGGCGAACCGGAAAGCGCGGTTTAAGGTCGCTTCATCCGGCTCGATCATGCCGCCGCTTTCCCATCCCGCCAGGGGCGTCTGCCGCTCTCGGGAGGCGATGACCGGCCGGATCGGAAAGGAGAACGGAACGCCGGCGCCGGGATGCCGGATCAGGACCGTTTCCGCGCCGCCGTAGCGGAAGATCTGAAAACGGGAGAAGGAACCGGCCCCCAGAATTTCCGGAAGCTCCCGGAAGAGATGTTCCAGGGCGAAGAGGTGCTCGGGATAGTGGAGGTAGTGGTAATGCCGATGCAGGGTCCGGAGGGTTCCCAGCCGTTTCTGCGCGGCCCGTACCTGCGCCGCCAGCCCGCGCGGGCTGACCGCTTCCCGATCGGGGCCCGGCAGTCGTTTGAGCCAGCGCATCCGGGCGCTTTCCAGCCAGCCGGTTCGATTCGATCGGTAATGAAGGGCCGTTTCCAGATGCGGGGTTCCCCGCAGCCGTTCTCTCCAGAGTCCGGCCCGCTGGTCGTCCAGCACCGCGTAAGTGGCCGGCAGCCTCCGATCCCGCTCGATCTCCCAAAACTTCGGATCCGCGGAGTCGTCGGTGTCATGCCGCAGGATGACCGCATGATCCCGTTCCCCCCAGGGTGAGATGCGCAGGGATTCCAGAACCGAGACGCCGGCGGCCGCCAGGGCCCGGGAGAACCATCGGAACAGCCGGTCCAGGTACCAGGGACTCTCCAGGCCGATCGTTTCCTTCAGCGGCCACCAGTCGGTTTGCCCCTGCAGGAGTCCCCCCCAATACTCAAAGCAGGGGGCCGGAACCCAGAACAGGTTCCCTTTCCGATGCCACAATCGGCCGGCCGGCCTGGCGGGCCCCGGTGGGGGGGAAGCGGTTCCCGATCCCTCCGCCAGCAGCGGAGTCCCCGGGTCCGGATCGGGCGATTCCGGCCGGCTTTCCATGAACCGATAGCCGGGCGGGGCCAGGAACAGCGGCGGGTGCTCCTTTTCGCCGCCCGTCAGCCACCCAGCCAGCCGGCGGCTTCCGTTGGCGGCCGCTCCGAAGAGCCGGGCGGGCAGGTTCGTCACCCCGGTCACGATGATCTCCGTTTGCCCGGCGGCGGCGATTCGCTCGATTGCCTCGAGGGATTGGGAGCGGAGGGCCTCCCCTTCCGGGATCCAAAGCTGGTCGGCTTCGTTCATCTGCTTCCAATCGATTTGGGATTCCTCGAGGCGGCGGTGCGGCAGGCCGAGCCGCCAGAGAAAGTGCCGGCATCCGTTGACCGCCAGGTAGGCGTCGTCCCCCCGGATCCAATGTTCCGTTTCTCCCCCGCCGTTGGAGACCGGATAGAGATGGTGGGCCGCTTCCGCCCGCCGGGCTTTCGCGACCCGGGAGGATTCGCTGAAAAGGAGGGTGATCCGCTTCATCGGGGTTTGACGCCCAGGACGACCCACTGTTTTCTGAACCGCTCCGGCACCGCCGGTTCCAGGAGGCGGAACAGCCGCTGCGGGAGGAGCACCTCGGTGATCCAGGCGGCGGCGCGGGGAAGCCGGGGGGAGACCCAACCGTGACTCCAGATCGTTCGAATGTCGAAGCCGGCTTCAGTCATCAGCCGCTCCAGTCCCTCCCGGCTGACATAGCCCTGGACCGGTTCCCCCGGCCAGAGAGGACGGCCGGTGCGGCGGGTCCAGGGATTGTCCCGGTTGGCCGTTTGCGTCAGCAGCCAGCCGCCCGGTTTCAGGATCCGCCGGATCGTTTTCAGGGTCCCGGCCGGATCGGGCAGATAGAGCAGGACCCCCATTGCCAGCACCCCGTCGAATGATTCGGGACGGAAGCGGTTGAGGTCTTCGGCTGATCCCCGGAGGAAGAGGGCGCCGGGAATCCGGTTCCAATCGGCCTCGGCGATCCGGGGATCGATTCCGACCACTTCATGACCCAGCAGGGCCAGCGGGGCGCTGTATCGGCCCCAGCCGCAGCCAAGATCGAGGAAGTGTTGCGGGGATCCCTTCGAGGGGATCGGAAGCCGGTATCGCCGGCAGAAGGCGCTTCCCCAATCGGCCCGGGTTAGGATCCGCTGCTTGAGCCAACGGTCCCGGATCAAACGGATCCATTCGAATGGGAGCAGTGGAAGCGTTGCCAGCTGCCGGATCCATCGGGCCCGTCGATCGGCCGGCTGCCAGGGGGCCCAGGTCTGGACCGGATGATGTTTGACGACGATCCCCCGCCCGGCCCGCAGGGCGATCAGTTTTTGAAGGGGGGAGAGCCGTCCATCGTCCCCGCAGGGGAGGAGCCACCCTTCGCCCGGCGTCAGCTTGCGGCGCAAGGCTTGAAGCGGCCCGGTCGCGGTGATCCGGAGATCCGGCCGCCTGTTGAGCTCCGGCCACCCGTTCCAGGGGGCCGGCTCCCCCGCCCCGGGGCGGGGGGCGACCCAATAAAGGTGTCGAACGGTTGGAGGGAGACCCGTTTCATTCGCCGCGGCGGCCTTCGGGTGGAGATCGATCCAGCCGTTAACCCGGCGCCAGTCCGAAGGAATGGCGGGATCCCAGACCGTTTCCAGCTTCATTCCGCGCTGCGCCCGCTCCACCACTTCAACCGGTTCATCCAAAAGGCGGTCGCGATGACAACCGCCCCGGCCGCCGCCAGCCGGCCCGGCCAGCCGGAGATCCAGAAACAGAGTCCCCAGGTCAGCCACCCCATCGGCGCGCAGAGCCAGGCGGCTCTGAGACGGATTCCGAATCGCCGGGCGCTGATTCGGCCGTACAGGATCCCGATCCCGGTGTAGCAGAGGGAGGTCGAAAGCGCGACGCCCGGCAGGCCGCCCCACCGGATCCCGATCCAGTCCCCGACGGTGTTGAGCCCCGCCATCGCGAGGTTAAGTCCCATGACCATCGGCAGGGCGTCAAAGACGGAAAAGAGCGGGGTCACGAGGACCGCGAGCGGTTGGAAGCTCAAGCCCGCCCAGAGCAGGGCCAACGGCGCGGCCGCCCCGGCGTAATCGGGGCCGCCGAGCCACCGGACCCCCTCCGGGGTCACCGCGATCAGGAAGGCCATCGCGCTTCCCCAGAAGAAGGCGATCTTGGGGGCGGTGATTTCGATGAAGTTCCGGATCCGGCCGGCTTCCCCCCGGTTTTTCCACTCCATGAACATCGGAAAGAGGATGATGATCAGTCCCATCAGCCCGGTTGAGGCCATCAGCATCAGCCGGTAGCCGAACTGATAAATACCGACCGCCGTCGTTCCCAACACCAGACGGACCACATAGAGATCCACCCAATCCACCCAGTAGCCGGCGAGAAAAGTGATCCCGTTGCTCCAGGCGTATCGGGCCGCCCGGAGCAGACCGGACCGGTCCGGCCGCAGCCAAAGCATCCGCCCCGCCCCGGCCCGCAGGATCAGCCAGCTGCCCATTCCCAGGTAGGTGGCCGTTTCGATCAGGAGGACGGTGGTGGGTGTCGGGGGCAGGCCGCCGAGGAGGAGCCAGCCGGCTCCGGCCGCCAACCCGGCTTGCCGAATGACATTGGCCGTCGCGTACCGGGGAATCGCCCCGGTCGCCCGGCTGATGGACAACCCCAGGTCCCACCAGGCGATCGCCGGCAGCAGGGCCGTCAGCGCGTGGATCGCGTTGGACGACAGTCCCGACCAAACCTCAAGCCAGGGGCGGGCTGCCTCGATCCCGATCATCGCGATCCCGCAGCAGACCGTCAGGAGGCACATCCGGACGGACACCGCTTCCCGGAGCGGCCGATTCTCTTCCACGCCGGCGACGCCGAAGCGGATCACGGTGTCGCTGGCCCAGCCGATCGCGACCCGGAAGAGGAACTGGACGGTCGCCACGCCGATCAGGTAGGAGCCGAACGGGCCGGCTCCCAGGACCCGGGCGATCGACCCGAGCCAGATCAGGCTCAGCGGGAGACTGATCCCCTGCGCGGCCACGACCGCTCCGTATTGTTTGAAGATGTTCCGGACGCTCCAGCGGTCCCGGCCGGCGGAGTTCAAGGGCTCAGACTCCGATCAATCGTTGATAGGCCGCCTGCCGGCGTTCCGAGGCGATCGGCCAATCGTAATGGTCCCGCACCGCGGCCTGGGCCGCCTCCCCCATGGCTTGGGCCCCCTCCGGCTGTTCCAGCAGCCGGCAGACCGCCTGGGCGGCGGCGGCGATCGCCCCTTCCGGAATCAGGCGGCCGGTCGCCCCGTCCCGGATCAACTCCCGATGCCAGGCGAGATCATAGGCGACGACCGGTTTGCCGGCGGCGGCCGCTTCCAGCAGGCTGAAGCCCCCCATCAGGCAGATCTGGACATCCGATGCGGCCCGCCACAGGCGGAGCGACTCTCTCGGCAGGAACCCGAGCCAGCGGACGCTGTCCGACAATCCCAAACGCCCGGCGGCCGCTTCCAGCGCCCTCCGCTGGGAACCGTCTCCGATGACGACCGCCTGCAGGTCCGGATGGGACCGCTTCACTTCGGCGGCGATCCGGAGAAAATCTTCGGGATAGTTCACTTTTTCGAGCCGTCCGATGAACAGCAGCAGCGGTTTTCCACTCAAACCGGCTTCCTTCCGGAAGCGGACCGCGTCCGTTTCCGGCGTTTTCCAAAAACTGAGATCCACTCCATGCGGCAGCACGGCGATCCGGTCCCGGTCGGCTCCCCGCCGCGTCACCCATTCGGTGAGACTGGGTCGGACCACCCAGACCGCTTCGGCCCGCCGGAGGACCCAACGCTGCGCCGTCTCGGCCAGCCGGCGGGAACGGCCCCACCGGGCGGTCTCTCGGTCATCGAGTCGACGGGAGAGGTCCGGGTCTCCGTGCAGGGAGACCCCCCAGCGGACTCCGGTCAAACCGGCCAGCCAGGCGGCCAAGAGTCCCATCGGAAAGGGGTCCTGTCCCCGGATCACGGTGACCTCCCGCCGGATCGACAGCGATCGGCTGAGTCCCCAGACCGCCAGCCTCAGACCGTTGAGGGTGTGGTGGCAGGCGGTCCAGCCGGCGCCTTTCAGAAATCGGGCAATGGGCCGGAGGGTCCGGATCGTTTGCACAGGGCTCCAGCGGGTTCGGCGATTCTGTTCCGATGGGAAGTAAAGGGTTTCGACCCCGTCCCAGAACCCGGCCTCTTCCCGTTCTGAAATCAGGGAGCCGACCCCCTTGGTTAGGATCGCTTCAAAACCGGCGGGGACCAGACAAAGCAGCCTCCGTCCGGGCTTGCGGGGGATCCCCCGCAACAGAAGGGCGGTCGGCAGGGCCAGCAGCCCGAGGAGCGCCCCGCCGAGGAGAGCGATTCCGGCCGCGACGCAACCGTCCGCCCAACGGCTTCCCGGGGAGTTTGAGGCGGCCATGGCCGTCGGGTCAACTGCGGGCCGCAGCGTCGTCCGCTGCCGGCGGTTGGGAGGCCCTCAGGGCCGGGACCTGGTAGCTGGAGCAGAGCCGGCAGATGTCCACCGTTCCCTGATCGGAGCGGATCTGTTTCCGAAATGCCCGGTACTTGGGGCCGTTCCATATTTTTCCGAAATCCTCCCGGAAGACATTTCCCATGATGTGGTGGGCCTTTGGGTCCCGGCAGCAGGGAACGACGTTCCCGTTCCAGGTGATCACCGAGGAGAAGTAGATCCAGTCGCAGCGGTTCTCGGGGAGAACCTTCGGCCGCAGGATCCCCTTCCGGAAGGCCGCTTCATCGTAGAACCAGTACCGCTTGTCTTCCGGAAGCATCTGGATCGCCTGGGCCATGTTCCGCACGCAGGGATCCACAACATGGACCCGGTCCACCCCCCACCCCGAAACGGTCCGGACGAATTCCTCCACCTCATGCTCGTTGTGCTTCATGACGATGAACCCGACATTGATCTGAGGTGTCTTGAGTGGTCCCCGGGTGCCGGATCCGCCGAGCCGTTTCCGGGCTTCCACGAGTCCCCGGATGTTGGCGCAGACACGGTCAAAGCTGCTGTTGATCCGGTAGGTTTGGTGGGTTGCCTGGGTCATGCCGCCGATGTTGAAGTTGATCTCGTCCAGGCCCGAACGGACCGTTCGTTCGGGGTCCAGAACGGAACCGTTTGAATAGATCGTCACATAGATTCCCTGGTCCTTGGCGTGGCGGATCATGTCGTAGATGCGGGGATGCCAGAAAGATTCCCCCATGAAGTAGAGCTGAATCGAGTTGGTGTGGTGCCGCACCTGAGCGATCACCCGCTGAAAATTCTCGAAGGACATCTGTCCCACCGGCCGGTCAATGATCTTAGCGCCGGTCTCGCAGACCGGACAGCCGAGGTCGCAGGCACTGGTCGGTTCGATCGTCAGGAAAGCGGGCCGGCCGGCCGCCCGTTCGGTCCGGAGCCAGGCTGAGGGGATCGTCCGGCAGAAGGCCCAGAATCCTTTGGGGCGCTGCGAAGCCATCCAGGCGAATTTCTTCAGCTTGTGGAGGATCGGTTTCCGGATCGGTTCGCTCACGATGTCCCCTTCCTGCTTTCGGCCGGAACCGGGAGGATCTCGCCGGCCGATTCCATGAAGCGGCGCAGCCACCATTCGAAAGCCGCCAGCGACCAGATCAGCAGCCGGTGATCGGCGCGGCCGTTCTGGTGGGATTCGAGGATTTCCTGAAGCCACGCCGGCTGGAAAACTTCGTTGACTCGGCTGTTCGGTTGAGCCAGCAAGGTTCGGACGGTTGCCATCCGGTCGGCCCGCAGCCAGGCCGATTCGGGGGGGCTGAATCCCTGTTTCGGACGCCGGCAGGTCCGTTCCGGGAGGAGGGGCGCCAGCGCCCGGCGCAGCAGCCGCTTTCCTTCCGGCCCGGGGTCCTTTTGTTCGACCGGCAGCCCCCGAACCCAATCGGACAATTCCAGGTCCAAAAACGGCACCCGGCTCTCCAGCCCATGAGCCATGCTCAGCTTGTCCTCCACCATCAGCAGTCCCTGCAGAAAGGTGTCGGCTTCGAACCGAACCGCTTTCTCGACCGGCGGCAGCGCCCGATAGGGGGCGATCCGCTCCCGGTACCGCTCCCAAGGGGAATGGGAGCGCATCCGTCTCCAGACCTCCGGAAGGAAGGCATTGGCCTGCTCGTCTGGAGGGATCAGCCGGCACCAGGCGGCGAACTGGATCCGATCAAACTGCTCCGGGTCGTTCGCCTCGGCGATTGCCGCGTAACGCCAGGGGTAGCCGCCGAACAGTTCGTCTCCTCCGACGCCCGAGAGGACGACGGTCACGTCCCGGCGGGCCAGTTCCGCGGCGAAGAAATTGGGGTAGGACATCCCGACCCGAAGTTCTTCCAGGTGGGTCACGAGGCGGGGCAGCAGATCCCACCCGTCACCCGGTCCGATCGTCCGTTCATGATGCCGGGTCTTGAGCCGGCGGCTCAGCCACCGGGCCTCTTCCCGTTCGTCGAACCGGGCTTCGGGCCCGGTCACTCCCGAGACATCGAATCCGGCGGTAAAGGTATCGAGCTCGGGCAGCCGCCGCTGAGCCAACGCGACCAAAGCCCCGGAGTCCATCCCTCCGCTCAGGAAGGCGCCGACCGGCACGTCACTGATCAGGTGGCGGTTTACCGCCGCAGTCAGCCGTTGGAGCAGCTCTTCCTCCGTCCGCCCGGCCGGCTCGCTCCGGTTGACGGGGATGCCTTCGGCGATCCGATGGGTTCGGATCTTCCCCTCCGCCACTTCGAGCAATTCTCCGGCCGGGAGCAGTTCGATCCCGTCGAAAAGGGTCTGCCGGCCGAACAAATTCTGAAAGGTGAAGTACTCCCGAAGCGCTTCCCAACAGATCCGGCGGGGAGCTCCATCGGCCTGCAGCAGCCCTTTGACTTCCGAAGCGAAATGAAGCCGATTTCGGAAGCGGCCCAGGTACAGCGGCTTGATTCCGAACCGGTCTCGGGCCAACCAAAGGGTTTGGGAGCGGCCATCCCACAGGGCGAAGGCGAACATCCCGTTGAGCCGGGCGAAAGCCGCCGGTCCCTGCGCCTCGTACAGGTGGAGGATCACCTCCCCATCGGTTTGGGAGGCGAAACGGTGCCCGAGCCCTTCGAGCTCCCGGCGCAGTTCCCGGAAGTTGTAGATCTCGCCGTTGAAAATCAGCTGCAGGCGGCCGTCCTCGTTGCCCAGCGGTTGGCGGGCCGTGTCGCTCAGGTCAATGATGGCCAGCCGCCGATGCCCGAGTCCGATCGGTCCTTCGAGGAAGAAGCCTTCCCCGTCGGGTCCCCGATGAGCGAGGGCCCGCGTCATTCGGATCAGCCCCGCCCGATCGGCCCGCCCGCCCGACAGGTCGATCATCCCGGCGATCCCGCACATCAGGCCTTCCGTCCGATCGCCGAGATGCCGTTCGGGTTCGGGGTCAGCAGGCGGATTTCCTTCAGGCCGGCCGCTTCGAACCATCCCCGCACTTCTTCCGGGGTATGACGGAAGGCGTGGGCGGGATGGTACCAGTCAAAGTTCACAAGGGTGTTTTCGTCGAACTTGAAATCGGGGTTCCAGAAACACTTGAAGAAATGATCGTAGATCAGCCGCTGCAGGTCATACCGGCCGGCCGGGATCCCCAGGCCCGGCAGGTCCTGCGGCACGTCAACGGTCGCCTGCATCTCGGAGAGCGCCTTTCCGAACCGGGTGAAGGCTTCGCTGAAGGCCCAGCAGGCTTCCGGCTCCATCCGGGTTGCTTCCGCTCGGAGCAAGTCATCGCAGAATTCCCGGGCCGGCCCCATCTTGCGGTAGACATGGATCGCGATCAGGCCGCCCGGCGCCAGGAACGGCAGCAGCGCTTCGAAGGCCCGGCGGGTATCTGGAGGGTGATGCAGGACCCCGTCGCTGACGATCAGATCGAACTGTTCTTTCCGGAATGGCATGCGGAAGAGGTCGGCTCGAAGAATCCGGGCGTTGGCGTGGTGCCGCACGTTTTGCCATGCTGGGACGACCGATTCCGAGAAATCGATGCCCACTGCCGGGGCGGTCCGGTTGAACCGGCAGAAGGTGTCGATCTTGGCCCCCAGCCCGGTCCCAACGTCGAGAAAGGAGCGCCGGCCGGACAAGAACGCAGGAAGCTGTTCGGGGGCCGGCAGTCCCAGTTTTCGGCTGAACCAGTCGTCGTAGAACTGTTTTTGGCGCTCGTCCTGGAAACCGAATCCGGGCAGCCGGTTCCATTTGAACGAGAAACTGCTTTGGACCTGCCGGCGCCGGTCGGTCAATTCCGGAGTCATCGGGTTTGTTCCCGGTCGTAGACCAGCCGGACCCCGCCTTCGGCATCGGTCTCCACTCGGCCGACGATCCGGGCCGGGGCGCCGACGGCGATCGAATGCGCAGGAAGGTCTCGGTTCACGAAACTGTGGGCTCCGATCGCGCAGTGGTCTTCGATCGTCACCCCTTTCGCAATCGTGGCTTGAGGGCCGATGAAGCAGGCGTCGCCGATCCGGACCGGCGCATGGGCGTAGGGAGCTTTCCCGCCGCTCAAGGCCCAGGCGACGGTATCATGGGAGTAGATCTGAACGCCCGCCGAGATGCTGCAGAAATTTCCGATTCGGAGCTTTCCGGTTCCGTCGAGGATGACCAGGGGGCCGATCCAGGCGTTCTCTCCCACCGTCACATCGCCGTAAACATAGCTGAGCTGGTAGATGCTGCTCCCCTTCCCGAAACCGAGCGCTTGCGCTCGTTCCTTCCGGTCAAACAGGGATTCTTCAAAAGGAAGGGAGCGGTTCCACTTCCGGCGGATTTGGAGATCCAGTTCCTGTCCGAGGCGCTTGAGCTGGGCGTGAAGGGGGTGGGGCAGCTTCGTCATCGGGCGCTCAACTCCTTGCGGATTGTCTCGATCACCTGGTCCTGGTCGGCGGCGCTGAGTGCCGGATAGAGCGGCAGGGTCAGCGATTCCTGATCGGCCGTCCAGGCGTTCGGGAAATCTTCCGGACGAAAGCCGTATTTCCGGGCGTAGTAGTCCAGCGCATGGACCGCGTGGGTCCCCTGCCGGGTGGCGATCCCTTCCCCTTTGAGTTGTTCCGCCAGTTCATCCCGGGAACAGCGGGCCGCCGGCGTGATCCGGATGACATAGGATTGGAAGGGATGGACCTCCCCTTCCGGGATCGCCGGGGTTTCCAGTCCCGGCACGCCCCGCAGCCCTTCGGCATACCGCCGGGCCAGCCGGAGGCGGGCCTCCAGCAGCGCCGGGAGGCGCTTCATCTGGACCGCGCCGAGGGCGGCCTGGAAGTCTGTCATCCGGTAGTTGTAGCCGGCCAATCCGAATTGAGGCAGCCGGGCGCTCTGATCGCCGTGCCGGCTCCAATCCGACCGGGATTCCCCGTGCGATCGCAGCTGCCGAAGCCGTTCGGCGAGCGTTCCGTCGGCGGTGACGATCGCTCCCCCCTCCCCGGTCGTGATCACCTTCCGGGGGTGGAAGCTGAAGCAGCCGCTTGTCCCGAAGCTGCCGGCCGCCCGGGACCCGCTCCGGGCGCCGATGGCGCAGGCGGCATCCTCGATCACCCGCAGGTTCCGGCGCTCAGCCCACGGCATCAGCCGGTCCATCGGGGCCATGCGGCCGAAGAGATGCACCGGGATCACGGCGCGGGTTTTCGAAGTGATCCGGGCCTCCCAGGCGTCGGGATCGATGTTCCAGCTGTCGAGCCGGATGTCCACGAAGACGGGGCGGGCCCCGGTCTGCTCGACCGCGTTGGCGGTGGCGACATAGGTCAAGGCGGGGACCAGCACCTCATCCCCCGGTCCGATCCCGCAGGCAACCAGACTCAGATGAAGGGCGGCGGTGCAGGAGGAGACGGCAATCGCGTGGGGGACGCCGCTCGATTCCGACAAGAGGGTTTCGAACCGCCGGACCTGCTCCCCCTGGACCAGCCAGCCGCTCCGGAGGACCGCGGCGACCGCCTCCAGTTCCTCCGGACCGATGTTCGGTCGGGTGATCGGAATGGTCCTGGAAGCGGAGGCCGGGTTCATCGGCCGGCTCCGAAAGGAAAACGGTACCGGAGGCGCAGTTCCCCGTTCCGGTTCCAATCATCCGACAGGTCGGGAGAGCTTCCCTTGATGCCCGACAGGTCCGTCGGCTGGAAGTAGCGGGAAGAACCCATGTGGCGGACCGAGAATTTTCCGGGACGCCGGAGCCATCGCATCGGCAGCGGCCGGGAGGCGGTGGAGATCAGATGGTCCACGACCTCGATCCAGTCCGGCTCCAGGGCGATCGTCCGGGTCAGCGCGATCGGCGCCGTCCGATGTCGGTACAGCAGGGCGCCGACCAGCAGCCGCTTCAGCCACAGGGCGGCGGCCGGCAGCCGGCCGATCGTCAGGTTGAACAGCCGGAACAGGAAGAATGGGCCCGGCGAGAAGGTTTTCCTCGGCAGCCGGCGGAATTGTTTTTGGATCCGCCAGCTGTTGCCGGCATTCTCGATCCCCGCTTCGCCGGGATGCTGCAGCCACAGAGAGGAAACCAGTTCCCCGCCCCGGGTCAGGCCGGCGTAGCCGCCGTCGGCGATCACCGGCTGTCCGGTCGTCCGGTCCCAGGCTTTCAAGACCCCTCCCTTGGAGAGTCCCAGGATCGCGAAATAGCGCGGGGTGCTCTTGACCAGCAGCCCGGCTTCCGCGAAATGGCGCTCCCCTTCCCGCTCAAAACCGAAGGCCGGGCGCTGCGCGGGGATCGGACCGGCCGCTTCCTGCGCGAACAAGTAGTTGTTCAGCATCGGAAAGAAATTGTAGGGATCCATCGCCGCCAATCCCGCCGCTTGCTGGTCGGCGACCGCCGGCCGCATCCAGGCGGCAATCGCGGCGGCCTGCGGGTCGTGGGGGGCCAGGATCTCAAAGGCCGCCGGAAAGAAGAATTCGGTGTCCCGGCTGCCGGTTTCGCCGCCGAGCGTCCGGTCGGGGTGGATCACCTCCAGCAGGAAGGCGCTGGCCCGTTTGAGCGTCGTCAGCAGCCGGCCCTCCCGCGACTGCTGCCAGATGCGGGCCAGGTAGAACATCCCCAGCGTCTGGTAGCCGGGATCGGCCCCGCCGTACTCATGCAGCCAGCCTTCGGCTGATTGGTGCTTCAGGATGATTTCCAGGAAGTGGTCCCGCCGCTGCAGGAAATCCCGTTCCGCCAACAGCTCTCCGGCGTGGTGAAGGGCGCCGGCGGCGGCGGCGAGGTGGTTGGTCAGGATCCCATGGGTTTCTCCCGATCGGCAGAGCCAGCGTCCCGCTTTCCGGAGGGCCGACTCAACGGTGTTCCGTTGGGGGACCGAGAGCCGGCCTTGAAGGCGCCGGAAGGCTTCGGCGGCATGAAACGCAGAGACCGCAGTGGCGGCCAGGCTCTGTTCGTGGGGGTAGGCCTCATCGAAGGAGCCGTCGGCGTGTTGAATCCGGCTCCAATAGAGCAGCGCGGCGGTCGCCCAGGCTTCGGCCTGAGGGAGGCCGGCATACCGGTTGCCGGGAAACGGCAGTGTCGCCACCGCGGCGAGGGCGTAGGCCCCTTCCTGGAAACGGGCTCCCGGGAAATCGGTGAACTTCCAGCACCAATGGGTCCGGTCCAGACAACCGTAACTCTTGGAATGCTCCTGACGGTCCAGCATCGAGAAGAGGCGGGGCAGCTCCGCCGTGATCCGGGCGGCGTACGGCGAAGCCAGCGCCTGCGAATCCGAAACGGCCGGTTGAGTCGGCATCAGGAATAGCGGGAACCCCGCCCCCGGTAGGTCCGGACCTCTTCGACCCAGGAAGCGAACAGAAAATAGTAGAGACCGCTCCAGAGGAAGCGGAGGAACCGGCCAAACGGCATGTGCGGGAGATTCCGCAGCCAGGTCCAAACGGTCTTGGGCCGCAGATAGAACTTCCGGAAGGCCTCCCGGGCGACCTGCTCCAGCTCCTCCCTGCTTCGGTGGGCGGGAACCCAAATCTTGTCGAAGTTGGTCAGCAGATGGTTCTGGTGTTCCCCGGACTGGATGAAGGAGCCGTTTTCGACCGCGTCTTTCCAGATCTCCGTCCCCGGGTACGGTTCGAAGATCGGGAAGACCGCGTAATCGAGGCGGCTGGTGACCGCGAAGGAGATCGTCTTGCGGGACTGCGCCGGGGTCTCGGTCGGCAGTCCCAGCATGAAGGAGGAGAGGGTCCGGATCCCGGCGGCGTTGGCGATCCGGATCCCCTCGTAGTTCCGTTCGACGGTCAGCTTCTTCCGAATCAGGTTGAGCAGCTGCTGGTCCCCCGATTCGCAGCCGAAGACGATCAGGTAGCAGCCGGCCCGCTTCATCACCCGGCACAGTTCGGGATCCACCAAGTCGGTCCGGGTGAAGCACATCCAGCGGAACTGGTGCTTGTTGGACGCCAGCTTCTCGCAGAGGGCCAGCACCCGCTTCCGATTGGTCGTGAAGATGTCGTCGTAGAACTGGAAGCTGTCGAACCCGTAGGTTGTGTGGAGCCGGTTCAGGTCCTCCACCACGCGCTGCGGCGAATGGTGGCGGAAGGTCCGGCCGAAGGTCATCTTGGCTTCACAGAAGGTGCACTCGTAGGGACAGCCGCGGGAGGTCACGTAATTGGCGACCCGCCGGCCCCAGATGTGAATCGCCGGGTAGTAGCGGTCCATCGGGTAGAGATCGAGCGCCGGCATCGGGATGGAGTCCAGGTTCTGGATCAGCGGCTGTCGGGGAGTCCGGACGATTTGGCCGGACCGGTCCTTGACCCAGATCCCCGGCACCTGGGTCAGGGCCTTCGGGTCGTCCAGCGCGGCGGCAAGTCGGCAGAAGGAGATCTCCGCTTCGGAGATGATCACCGCGTCCACATGGGGGTTCTCGATCGTCCGTTCGGGGAAGATCGTCGCCTGCGGTCCCCCGAGCACGACGCGGGCTTTGGGGGAGATCCGCTTGACCAGTTCCGCGACCTTCAGGCAGCGGTCGATGTTGTTGATGAAGACCGCCATGGAAACGATGTCGGGGCCGAACTCGGCCAGGTCCCGGGCGAGGGTGTCGTACCCCTGCCGGAGGATTTCGTAATCCACGAGGCGGACGGTGTGACCGACGCTGCGGGCGGCCGAGGCGACATACGCCATCCCCAGCCAGGGCAGTTCGGTCGCCGCCACCGCGAGACGGCCATAGTTCATCTCAACCGATCCGGGAGGGACCAGGAAGAAGATTTTCCGCCGGGGGCCGCCCCGGAAATCATCGGCCCGGAAGAGGACGTCTTTCTGCAGGAGTTCGGAGGCCTTCGGGGCCTCCGGCGCGATCAGGAGGGATTCAACCATGCGAGGGCCTCGAGGCGATCGCAACCGGCGCTCCGGCCGCTTCCCAAAGAGTTCGGCGCTCTCCCAAAACCAGCTGGAGCGCGGTCAAACGGCTGATGGGCCGGTGCCGGCGGCGGTTGTCCGAGAAAGGGGAAAAACGGGTTGGCGCCGCCGGTCCTTCCAGGAGATAGGCGGTCTCTCCGACCACGGAGAGAGCCACCGCCTGCCCGGCAATCCCCTCCCGGATCGGGGTGAGCCGGCCGGCCGGATCCAGCCGGCTCAAGCGGCCGGTCGTTCGGTCGGCGACCAGCAGGGTCCCGTTGGTTCCCCAGGGGGTCACACCGACTGGATTCGATAATTCCGTTTGTTTCCACAGCACTTGTCCGCTCTCCATTTCCCAGGCGACCACCGCCCCTCGAACGCCGTCCAGACAAATGGCGGCCATCACTCGTTTTCCATCCGGCGTCAGAACCAGCCGCCGGACACCCGGCGACAGACAAAACAAAGCTTTCGGGACCGCCTTGAAATTTTCCCAACAAAGAAGGCGGCCCGAAGTAGACTCCACCCCATAGATTGACCTGGACTTCAGGTCTAACCCTATGGCGCATAATTTGTTACGGCCATGATACACCATTTGGAGGGGGCCGTCAGCCGATTTCATGAAGGCGATCCCCTCTTCGACGAGGAGCCACAGTCCCTCGGGGCTCCAGAGAAGGTCCAGCAGGGTTGAGGGGAGGGGGCGGCCGAGGCGGCGGATCGGGCCAGCGGCATCCCCGCCCCAAAGCCGAGCAAAGGATCTCCCCAGCCAATTGCGGCGACGCAGAAGACAGAGAAGCGGTGGAAAGGAGTTTTTAGCGGGCGCCGGCATCCCGCCCGTCCAGCCAGCCGCTCTCTTCCAGCAACCGGGCAATCGCTTCGGCCACCGCCTGGTTGCCGACGGCATTCGTATGCTGCCAATCGATCGGAAAGCGGGTGTCGGCGGTTGCTTCGAAAGTTTCGGAGAGATCTGCCCAGCGGGCCGTCCCGTTCCGGCGGGCATCGGCTGCTTCGGCGATCCGGTTTCGAATCCGGTCCCGGATCCCCTCCCACAGCGGCCGGTAGGCGGGATTCGGAACACCTCCCGAAAGGCCCTGTTCCAGGACGGCCCGCTCCTGGGAACTTAAGGCCGGTTTGTCGAAGAGGGTCGGCTGCCAGAGAAAGAGGGTCTTGAATCCGTACCGCTCCCCGAGGGCCGAGGCGATCCGGAAGTTCTGGAGATAGATGGAGGCGGCCGCCGCCTCCATCGATTCCAGCTGTTGGGGGTCCTGCCCGAACGGGCGGCCCGACGGGCCGCTCGTTCCCGAACGGTTTCCGGTCCCGATCAAACGGACCAGATGGGTTTCCTGAAATCGTTCCCGCACCCGGACGGCGAGGTGTCGGATCAGATCTCCGAAGCCGAGACTGTACCCGATCTTCTGCGCGTCTTCGTAGATGCCGGCGATTCGCTTCAGGTTGTGGTGGTCGCCGGGGGATCCCTGCGCGACCGCCACCGTCTCGTTGATCCCGTCGTAGAAGATTACGATGTCGGGCGCCGCGCCCCGTTCGAGCTGGTAGATGAGGTCGATCAGCTCCTGCGAGTTCACATAGCCGCCGATCCCGAAATTCACGCACTCGACCGGCTCCAGTCCCCGGTTGGCTCCGAGACGCTCGGCCAAGCGGGCCGGAATAGTCCAAGCGTCGGAGGCCCCCTGCCCCAGCATCGTGGAGCCTCCGAACAGGAAGATCCGCCGGGCCCCCGGCTGAACGGTTTGCGGGGTCCGCCGGCGTCCTTCCGAATCGATGTTGATATGGCGGCCGACATGCGGCGCGTATCCCCAGACCCGGTACGGCAGATAACGGGCCCGGTAGAAGGCTTTCTGTTCGGAGGAGATCCCCGGAAAATCTTTCTCCGGGGTTTCCTGGAACCGATTCACCCGGGCCGCCTCCCGCCGGTCGAGGATCACCTTGGCCCCCACTTCCAGCAGACAGCCGGTGCCGCCGATGATCCCGGTCCAAACGGCCAGGAGCAGAACCAGCCGGCGGCCGCTCATGCGGGGAGGATCTCCCGATCGATGAAGATCATGTGCCACCACTCCAGGATAGCCAAGGCGAAGACCCGCTTCAAGCTCAGGAAATCGTCCGTCGAGGAGTGGGCCAACAGCATTCGGACCGCTTCCCATCGGAAGTAGCCCCGCCGCCGGACCCGCTGTTCGGTCAAAGTGGTCCCGATCAGCTCCCGCCAGGCGGCGCTCTGCGCGTACCGCTCGAGCGGGACATAGAAGGTCTGCTTCGGCCGGCGGACCACGCGGCGGGGCAGCCAGCGGGCCGCCAACCGCCGGGCCGCGATCTTGTCCCGCCAAGCGGTCAGCTTGAGCGTTGTGGGGCAAGCGGCCAGATGTTCGACGAGGCGGTGATCCAGGAACGGGACCCGTCCCTCGATCCCGACCGCCATCGTCATCCGGTCCAACCGCAGAAGCAGATTGTCCGGCAGCCAATCCCGATACTGCAGACGCAGGATCCCTTCAATCGAGTTGATTCCCGGTTCTCCCGCGGCGGCCCCCTCGGCCGGCGCAAGGGCCGGTTCGCAAAGCGCCTGAAGCTGCTGCGCGTCGAACAGGGAGCGCAGGTGAAGATTCCAGGCGGCCGGGTCGTTCCGTCGGGTGAGCTCAAGGTAATCCAGCAGTTTCCGCTTCCCGCTCTCCCCGAGGCCGGCCGGATAGCGGAATCCCCGACTCAAGCATTCCGCCGGGAGCCGACGGATCACCGCGGGAGCGATCCGGGTGAGCAGTCCCGGGGTTCGGCGCCGAAGCCGCAGCGTCCAGAAGAGGACCTGATGGAAGAGATAGCCGCCGAGCACCTCGTCTCCCCCCTCCCCGGTCAGGACCACTTTGACCTGCTTGGAAGCTTCCCGAGCGAGCAAAAACATCGGCAGAATGATGGCATCCCCCATCGGCTGGTCCAGATTCCAGATCAGCCGGGGGATTTGCTCCAGATCGGCCGCTTCGCATCGGAGGGTGTGATGGGGAGCGGCCAGCGCGGCGGCGGTCTCGGCGGCCCGGCTCGATTCGTCCCAACGGTCCCCGAACCCGATGCTGAAGGTGGGGTGGCCGGCCCGCGCTTCCCGGGCAATGGCCGCCAGAATCAGTCCGGAATCCAGCCCGCCGCTGAGGAAGGTGCCGACCGGCCGGTCGCTCATCAGCCGAAGCCGGACCGCCGTTTCGAACCGGCGCTCAAACTCCTCCTGGTACCGCGCCGCGCCGGCCTGGGACGCCGGTTCCTCCGGCAGGCGCCAGTAAGGCCGGAGGGTCAGCCGCCCGTTCTCAAACCAGCCGGCATGGGCCGGCGGCACGGAACGGATTCCCTCCAAGAGGGTGTCGGGACCCGGCACATAGCGGTTCCGCAGATACGGCAGGATTTTGTCCCGGCGGACCGTTCGGGAGACGGCGTCGGCTTCCAGGATCGCCTTGATCTCGGAGCCGAACAACAGCCGGCCGCCCCGTTCCCAGACATAAAGGGGCTTGATCCCGATCCGGTCCCGGGCCAGGAAGAGGCGGTCCCGTTTCCGGTCATGAATCGCGAAGGCGAACATGCCGTTGAACCGCTCCAGACAGGCCGGTCCCCATTCGGCAAAGGCCCGAAGGACCGTTTCGGTGTCGCACCGGCTCTGGAAACGGTGTCCCTTCACCCGAAGCTGTTCGGCGATCTCGGCGTGGTTGTAGATCTCGCCGTTGAACGCGATCCAGAGAGAACCGTCCTCGCTCGAACGGGGTTGGTGCCCCCCTTCCAGGTCCACGATGCTCAAGCGGCAGGCGGCCAGACCGATTCCCCCGTGGCGGGCCTGCCCCTGCCCGTCCGGCCCTCGATGGGCGATCACCCGGATCATCCGGTCAAGCGGATCGTTCCCGCTCCAGCCCGAATAGCCGGCGATTCCGCACATCAGCCGGTTCCCCCGTGGAGGCGATAGACCGTGAAATGCCGGTTCTGATGGACCGGTTTCAATGTCGGATGGGGGGCCGCAGCGGCCGGCAGGATCGCGTAATCGGCCCCGAACCGTTCTCCCAACCGGAGCAGCTCGGCGTCCGAGAGGGACCGGTACTGCTCCGCGAGTCCCCAGAAGGCTTCCCGCCGCCACGGGAGCGGTTCCGGTCCCAGGTGGTAGCGAAGATAGTGGTCGATCTCCGATCGGGCGGTTTGACTGGAGTAGATCGACCGCCCCAGATCCTGCCAGCTGATCGCCGGCGTCCGGCGGGAGAAAACCTCGAAACCGGACCAATCCGGCGGATTGAGGAAAACCGCGTCGGGCCGGCTGTTTTCCCGGGCCCAATCCTGGGTCTCTTTCCAGTCGGCGTTTTCCGAAGCGAGTCGGAGCTGCAGCCTGGGATTCGCCGCAAAGAGGGGTGGGAGGGCCTGAACGAAAATGTTGCAGGCCGCCAGCCCAAGCAGTCCGGTCCGGACGACGGCGGCGAATCGCCCGCCGGTTCCCTCCGGCAGCCGCCAGGACCGGCCGGCCAGGAACGCGGCCGACAGGAAAACCAAAGGGAGGGTCCACCGGATCGCGTAATCAAGGAATAGGAGTCCGATCGCCAAGGCGATGCCGCTCCATCGCCGGACCGGTGCCGGATCGGAAAGGGCCGATTCCACCGAGGCGCACAGATAAAGGGAGAGCAGCAATAGGAGATAGTCGGAGGCGCGCAAGAGGGTCAGTTTGGCCAGAAGCACCACCGGCCGGATCTCGCTGAAGAAAACTCCCGCGGCGCACAACACTCCGGCGCCGGCCGCCAGGAGCCCCGCCCCTCGATCCCGGAGCCGTTGTTCTTCCGATCGCTCCATGCGATGGCGGACCCATCCCCCGGCGGCGGCGTATGCCAGGAGCCCGCCCCAGAGATATCCCCCCCAGGAAAAGGGAAAAAGATGATGGTTTTTCCGGATCCGCATCAGCGCCCACCAGGTTTCCGGATCGAGTCCGGCGGAAGCGTAGATCTGCCAGCGGGGGAGAAAATAGATGACTGCCGGAAGCAGCGCCAGCAGGAACCAGGCGGCGCACCGGAGCCGGCGGGCGCCGGTGGGGCGGTTGGGAGCCCACAGCAGCAGCGGCGCGGCCAAGCCGCAGAGAATTACCGCGTGGGTCGGATGGATCGAAAAGAAGAGCCCCAGCCCCGCGGCCGCCCATTCCCAGCGGCCCCGCAGCAGCGCGGCCAGGATCCAGAGGCCGCAGGAGAAAGCGACGAAGTGCCAGGCGTGGTAGACGCCGATCTTCCAGGCAAACCCCATTCCGAGGGCTCCCGCCCCGCCACCAATCAGGAGAATCACGGCTAGCAGGCTTACCCGCCGGTTTTTAAAAAGGGCCTGCGCGACGGTCCAGACTCCGCCGACCGCCAGACCGCAGAGGAGCGCCAGGCGGAGGGTCTCGGCGATGCCTTCCGGCCAGTCGAACAGCGCCCATCCCCGGGCCCAGATCCACTGCAGCGGGGAGAGGGTCGTCGTCATCGCTTCCCGCAGGGGATGTCCGACCAGCCATTCGGGATGGGCGAACAGTTGAATCGGGACGATCAGGTCGGAACCTTCGACCGCCACCGCCCAGGGGTGCCGCCAAACCCTCAAGAGGAAGAGGCCGACGGCGATCGCCAGCGGCAGAAGCCGGTCGGCTCCTTTCCCCCTTTCGAGGGTCACCGACTGCTCCGGGAGGCCACCAATTTCTTCAAGCCGGTTTCCAGGGAAACCGCCGCCCGAAACCCCAGTGCCCGCTGAGCCGCTTCGGTAGAGCCGACCCGGTGCTGGACGAATGAGACCGCTTCCGATTGGAAGATCGGCGTGAGGGTGCTTCCGGTCGCCTCCAGCAGCCGCTCCACGAGCTCCCGGATCGTCGTCCGACGACCGGTCCCCACGTTAAACGCTTGATCGTTTGCCTGAGCCCGGGCGGCCAGCACATTGGCCCGGGCCACATCGGTGACATCCACGAAATCGTAGGATTGGGAGCCGTCCCCGTGAATCACCGGCGCTTCCCCCCGCTCGATCCGTTCCAGCACCTTCATGATGACGCTGGTGTAGGCCCCCTTGTCGTCCTGGCGGGGACCGTAGACATTCATGTAGCGCAGCGCGGCGTAGTCGAGTCCGTAGCGGTGGTGGTGGGCCCGGCACATCTGCTCTCCGGCGATCTTCGTGGCCCCGTAGAAGGTGGTGTTGTTCAGGGGATGGCCCTCCCGCATGGGGAACTCCACCGCGTCGCCATAAACCGACGCGGAAGAGGAGAAGACCAGGCGGGGGGTCCGGTGCTGGACGCAGGCCTGCAGCACATTGAAGGTCCCCCGGATGTTCACCTCAAACGCCGCTTCCGGGTGTTCCTGGCAGTGCAGCAACCAGAGGGCGGCCAGATGAAAAACGACCTCCCTGCCCCGGAAGGCCCGGTCCAGCCGGTCGGTCTCCAGGATGCTGGCCTCCTTTTCGAAAACTGAAACCCGGGGGTCCCGAAGGGCCGATTCCAGGTGGGCCGGTTTCCCCCGGCTGAAGTCGTCGTATACGAGGATCTCGGCCGGGGATTCCCCGAGCAGCGCCTCGACCAGATGGGAACCGATGAAGCCGGCCCCGCCGATCACCAGCAGCCGTTTGTTCCGGAGCGAGCGGCTCATCGCAGTCCCAGGAGGCGCCGCATCCAGCGGTTGGGGGCCGCCTGCAGCAGCCGGGCCAGGCCGCCGATCGCTGGGGTTTGGGAGATCAGTTCGAGCAATCCGAAGAGCAAGCGCTCTCCCCAGCCCCGCCGAAGGCTCTCGAGCAGGACCCAGGCTTCCTGCACTTCGACCGGACTGAGCCGGTAGCTGCCCATGTCGAAGATCGTTTGTCCCCGCCGTTTCCCGGGCCGGCCATGGCGGCACAACTCATAGATCAGGGACCAGAACAGGTAGCGCCGGACATTCTCCCGAAAACATTTCGCCCGGGCCGCCCCCCGCGGATCAGCCTGTTCGAGGCGGTCCAGGTAGCTCCCGACCGCTGTTTGGAAGTCCCGCGCCATCTCCAAGATGGAGCGGTCGCTGAGCGCCTCGGAGTGGATGCGATACCGCCAGAGCCGCTCTCCGAGGTGACCGATCGACCAGCGCTCCGCGATCCGAAACCAGACGATGAAGTCCCCGAAGCCCAGCGGGCTTTCCGGATCGAAACGGATGCCGTTGAGCGCCTCCCGGCGGATCATCGTGCCCGGGCAGTTCAGGGAGGAGCGGCCGGAACGGGTCGTCTGCGCGACATAGGCGTCCCCCGTCTGCAGCGGCGGGGCCTCGGCTTGCCGAACGGCGACCACCCGATCGGCCTCATCGATCAGTTCCCAATCGGAACAGAGCAGCCCGGCTTCCGGATGGGCCTCCATGAAGGCGACATACCGATCGATCATCTCGGGGGTGTACTGCTCGTCATCGTGAAACAGGCAGAGGTAGCGGCCTCGGGCCGCTTCCAGACAGGCGTTGTGGTTCGGATAAAGACCGATGTTCTTCGGGTGCCGGAGGAGCCGGATCCGGCTGTCGCGCGAAGCCCACTCGCTGCAGAGGGCCTGCGTTTCGTCTTCCGAGGCATTGTCGCTGATCAGGATCTCCAGGTTCCGGTAGGTTTGATTCGAGACCTGCGGCAGCATTCGTTTCAGGAAGCGGGCTCGGTTGAAGGTGGGGATGCCGATCGTGACCAGGGGCGGCTTCAGCCGCCCGGAAGGAGCGCCGGCGGTCGTTGGAGGGTTCATGAAGCGGCCGGCGGGGCCGGAAAGGGATAGGTTTGACCGCAATCGGGACAGCGCCAGGCGCCCGGCTTCCCCTCCAGCCGCCGCCCGCAGCGGCAGACCCATCCGACCGATCGGCCCGGCGCGCCGATCACCAGCCCGTGCTCCGGGACATCCCGGGTCACGACCGCGCCGGCGCCGATCAGCGCGTAGGCCCCAATCGTGACGCCGCACAGGATGGTCGCGTTGGCGCCGATGGAGGCCCCCCGCCCGACCCGGGTGGCTTGAAATCCGTCCTTCCGCTCGATAAAGCTGCGGGGGATCTCGATGTTGGTGAAAACGCAGGCCGGCCCGCAGAAGACCTCCTCCTCCAGGGTGACGCCGCGGTAGACCGACACATTGTTTTGAATCTTGGTCCGGTCGCCGATCCGGACCCCGTCGGCGACGAAAACATTCTGGCCCAGGATGCAGTCGGACCCGATCACCGCCCCCTGCATGACATGGGTGAAGTGCCAGATCCGGGTCCCCGCGCCGATCTGCGCGCCGGGATCCACAACCGCGGTCGGATGGACCTGTGCCGCTGCGCTCATGCGGCGGCGATCGCCTCCTCCGCTCCCGCCCGGTCGAGGGAGCGCTGGGCCGCCTCCAGAACCCGGATCACCTGAAGCCCTTCCTGGCCGCCGCTTCGGGGCGTTTGCCCGCTCCGGATGCAGCCGAGGAAATGAGCGCATTCGATCCGGAGCGGTTCAACCGCCGGCAGCCGGGGGGCCTGAATCTCTCCGAAACGGAGGGTCAGGGCGTCGACCGTCCCGGCGCCCGGAATCGGCTCGCTGACCCCCTTGTCGTAGATGCGCAGTTTTTCGGCCGGTTCCATGTCGTCGAAGACCGCCATCTTCCGCCGCCCGACGAGGGTCAGCCGCCGGATCTTGTTCGGATCCAGCCAGCTCAGATGGAGTTGGGCCATTCGGCCGGACGCAAAGGAGAGCCAGACGAAGACCACATCGACGACCCCGTCCCGCAGAAAGGAATGTCCGAAGGCCTGCACCCGGACCGGGGATTCTCCGAGCAGGTGGAGGGCCATCGAAACATCGTGTGGTCCGAAACACCAGAGGGCGTTCTCATCGGTTCGAATCGTCCCCAGGTTGACCCGCTGCGAGTAGAGATACAGGATCTCCCCCAGTTCTCCGGCCCGGACGAGGGTCCGGAGCCGTTCGATCGCCGGGTGGTAAAGCATCAAATGGCCGACCATCAGGAGCCGGCCGGTCCGCTCGGCCAATTCGACCGTCGCTTCGGCGTCGGACAGATTCAGCGCCAACGGTTTTTCGACGAAGACCGCCTTGCCCCGGTTCAGCGCCGCCTGCGCCAGCGAAGCGTGCGCGCCGGCGTGGGAAGCGATCACGATCCCTTCGATGGTCCGGTCGTCCAGCAGGGTCTCCGCCTCGCCGGTCAGCCGCAGTTGGGGGGCCCGCCTCCGAAAAGGGGTCAGCCGCTCGGGCCGTTGATCGCAGAGGGCGACCACCTCGGCCCCTTCTATCTCCAGGAGGGTTCGGGCAATGTTGCTTCCCCAGGGGCCCAGCCCCACGCAGCCGATCCGGACGGTCCGGGCCGATTCAGGCGGCATCGCGGCCCTGCTCCCATTCGAACAGCGCGGTCAGGCCGGCCTCCAGATTCCGAAATGGGGGCACGCTGGCTTGGCGGAGTTTCCGGCAATCCATCCGGACCTGAAGGGGCCGGGCGGCCCGCTGCTTAAGTTCAACGGTCTTCAACGGTTTCAGCAAGTTGAGGTCCAAGTTAAAGCGGCGACAGACCTGTTCCGAGAGGGTTCTCCGATCGACGAAATCGGGTCCCGCCGCGTGAAAGATTCCCGTATCCCCTTGTTGGAGTAAGAATTGCGTTGCTTTTGCGACATCCTCAGTATAGGTGGGGGTCCCCCATTGGTCAATGGGGATCGAGGCCGGCTCCCCCGCCCGCAGCCGATCCACCAGCCGAAGGATGAAGTTTTTTCGGACCGGGTCCGGTCCGAACAGCCAGGCGGTCCGGAGGATCAGATGCCGGTCCGGCAGGAGCGTTCGGATCGCGGCCTCCCCATCCGCTTTGGAGCGGGCATACTGATTGAGCGGAATGATCGGATCGGTTTCCCGATAGGGTTCCCCCTTCCGGCCGTTAAAGAGGTAGTCGGTTGAAAAATAAACCAAACGCTTCAGCCGGTCCCGGCCGGCTTCGGCAATGCGCCGGGGGGTGCCGGCGTTGATCTGATGACAAACAGTCGGCTCCGATTCGGCGCCGTCCACATTGCAATAGGCCCCCGCGATCAGGATCTGATCGGGACGCAGCATTTTGACGGCCCGAACGGCTCCCTCCGGGTCCCGCAGGTCGATGGGGTGCTGACCCGGCGCCCGGTGATGGCAGGCCGATTCCAGGACCTCCTCTCCGGCCGCCCGCAGCAGCCGGACCAGTTGCCGGCCCAATTGGCCGGAGGCGCCGATGACCAGCGAACGCCCCGGCATCAGATCACCCGGGGAGCGGGAATCGGGATCAGGAACCGGCCTCCTCCGGCCCGGAAGGATTCCATCTGCCGAACGATCTCCTCCTGAAAGTTCCAGGCCAGAATCACCAGATGGGTGATGCCGTTCGGATTCCAGCCTTCGGGAGAGCGGACCGGCAGATGGGTTCCGGGGGTCCATAGTCCCTGCTTGTGGGGCGAGCGGTCCAGCACACAGACCAGCCGGGCGGCCGCTTCGGGGCAGAAATTGAGGAGGGTGTTCGCCTTGGCTGCCGCCCCGTAGCCGGCCAGCCGCCCGCCCGACTCGGCGATCCTCTGAACCAGCGATTCAAACCTTCCCTTCCAGCGCCGGACGCGGCCCGCGAAACGATTGAAGGCGGCCGGATCGGTCAGTTTGAGTTTCCTTTCCGCCGCCAGCAGGGTCTTGAGATTCGAAGTGGGACGGCCGCTCCCTTTGCGCTGCAGGGTCATCAGGATCGACCCGCCGTGCAGCGCCACCGGCTCCGCCTCGATCAATTGGAAGCCGGTCATCTCGGCCAACCGGGCGATCGGCGCCAGGGCGATATAGGAGAGGTGCTCATGGTAGATCGTGTCGAATTCGTCCGCTTCCAGCAAGTTCTTCAGGTACGGCACCTCGATCAGGAGGACCCCATCCGGGGTCAGAAAATGGTCGGCGGCGGCCATGAAATCGTGCCAGTCGTCGATGTGGGCAAAAACATGGCGTCCCAGCAGGACCCGGGCCTGCTTCCCTTTTTCCTTCCCGGAGAGGATCTTCCGGACCGTTTTGGCGCAGAAGAATTCCGAGACCGTCGGAACGCCTCGGGCCTGCGCGATCCGGGCCAGGTTCCGGGCCGGCTCGATCCCCAGCACCTGGGTCCCGAGCCCCTGAAAGGCCTTCAGGATCAGGCCGTCGTTGCTCCCCAATTCGGCGACCCGGTCCTCCGGGCCCAACCGATAGCGGGCGCAGATGCGGGCCGCCAGCGTGCTGGCGTAGACCCGGACCGCGTCGGAGGTGGAGGAGACATACAGGTAATTGCGGTACAGCTGCTCCGGAGGAACTGTTTCGGTCAGCTGGACCAGTCCGCAATCGGGACAGCCGGCAACCGCCAGCGGGAAACGGGGCTCCTTCTTGAAATCGGATCGGTTCTTGAGAAAGGCATTGGCCAACGACATCGGTCCCAGATCCAGGAACGGTTCGGGGAGTTGGGTTTGGCAGATGCGGCAACGGGTATGGGCAGACACGGATCGGCTCAGCGGTGCTGGATCCGCCAGTCGTACGGGATTGCGCCGCTCGCCGGATCGAGGCGCTCGATCTCATCCGGATCATGGGGAATCGTCGCGCAGTTGGCCACGATCGCCGGGGTCGTTCCCATCCCCTTGAAGCCGTTCCAGATGAAGGGGGGGACCTGCACCAGCTGGTATTGGGACTCCCCGAGGAAGACCTCCTGGATCTCCCCGCGGCTCCTGGAGTCGGGCCGGTCGTCGTACAGCGCCAGCTTGATCATCCCGACCGGCACCGCGTAGTTGATCGTCATCCGGGAATGTTTGTGCCATCCCTTGACGACCCCGGGATAGACGGAGGAGAAATAAATTTCCCCGAATTTCTCAAAATGGGGATCGGTCGCCTTCAGCATGTGCATGACCCGGCCCCGTTCGTCCGGGATCACCTTGAGCGGGATGATCCGCACCCCCTCGATCATCGGGTCTCCCGGGCCTCGCTGGCCGATTCCTCGGCGGCGAAGAAGCGTTCGTACCAGGTGATCGTGCGGCGCATCCCCTGCTCCAGCGAGAAGAGCGGTTCCCAACCGAGCCGCTTCCGGGCTTTTTCGGCGTCCAAATACTGATGGGGAATCTCGTGCGTCGCCTCGTTGCGGATGTCGAGGGAGAGGTCGCGGCGGTCCATCCATCGAGCGATTTGCTCCGCGATTTCCAGGACCGACAGCGGCTGCTCGTTGCTGAAGTTGAAGGCCTCCCCCGCCAGCGCGCGGTCCTGAATCAGATGCTGGGCGAGCGTCAGGTACGCGGCCGCCCCGTCTTCAACGTAAAAATAGTCCCGGGTCATCGTGCCGTCCGATCGGATCACCGGACGCTCCCCGCGGATCAGGGAGCGGATCGTTCCGGGAACGATCCGGTTCCAGTTCAGGTCTCCGCCCCCGTAAAGGTTGCCGCAGCGGGCGATCGCGACCGGCAGCTTCCAGGTGGCCGCGTAGCTTTGCGCGATCAGGTCGGCGCAGGACTTGCTGACATCGTAGGGATGCCGGCCGGCCATCGGAGCGTCTTCCCGGTAAGGCAGTCCGCTCTGTTCCCCGTAGGCTTTGTCGGAAGAAGCCAGGACGATCCCTTCGATCCGGGGGGAGCGCCGGGCCGCTTCCAGCAGGGACCAGGAGCCCCGAATGTTGCTCTCGAAGGTGGAGACGGGGTTCCGGTTGGCGATCGGGACGATGGTTTGGGCCGCCAGATGAAAGACCGCGCTGACCTCGTACTCCCCCAGGACCCGCTCCATCAAGGGTTGGTCCTGGAGCTGCCCGCGGACCACCCGAACCCGGTCCAGAAGCCCCTCCCGAACCAGCGGGCTTTGCGGCACCCAATCCCGGATCAGCGCCACGACATCGGCGCCGGCTTCCAGCAGGCGCCGGACCAGCCACCCCCCCTGCAGGCCGGCCCCGCCGGTCACGAGGACCGAACGGTCCCGCCAGAAGGTTTTGGAAGAAGGGGTCGGGGCGGCCGGCGGCATCGTTCAATCCGGAAAGTGGCTCAGCCCGATCGGCTTGAAGGCGACACAGAACAGTTCCTCTGAAAGATAGTTTCGGATTCCCCACGCCTCGGTGGAGAGGAACTCCATCAACGCGCCGTCGCCGAAGCGGCGCAGCGGCGCGTAATAAAAGCGGTAGTTGAGAAAGCCGGCCGACAGCAGCGTTCGGGTGAGGCGCCGTTTCGTCGTCAGCCCGATGTGCTGGGGATCGTCCGAACCGGGCCCCTGGGAGATGCAGTAGCGCATCGGGTTCTGAAAACGCAGGAGCCCCCGCAGCCGTTTGAACCCAAGGGCCAGCTCGAGATACGCGAGGTTCGGCGTCTTGATCACCAGCGGCGCGCCGGGCTTGAGGACCCGCAGCGCCTCCTGAAAGGCGGGAAGCTTCTCGGCGTCGGTGATGTGTTCCAGGAAATCGCCGGAGATGGCCGCGTCGAAATGGTTGTCCGGGAAGTCCAGTTTCCGGACATCGGCGCAGCGGGCCTCCCCGGTGATCCCGAACCGCCTGAGGTTCCCGTTGGCCTTCTCGACCTGCTTGGGATCCAGGTCGGCCCCGTAAACGGCCGCTCCCTGGAGGCCGCAATAGATCATCATCGCGCCGTCGGCGCAGCCCATGTCGAAGATCTGCTGTCCCGGCCGGGGATTCAGCAGATGGAGGGCGAAATCCTTGAGCCGGAGGAAATCCAGGTTCTTGCGGCACTTCCCGTGCTTGTGGTCGGCCCCCCGAACATCGGTGTCGTTGAGATAGAAGTAGCCCTTCAGCCAGCCGTCTTCCGGATAGCGGTCCCGGGGGGGCGGAGGGTTCAGCAGGGTACCCGGCATCTCAGCGCCACCGTTTCCAGGGAGCCCGCCCCGAGTCCCACAGATCGTTCAGCAGCTTGTATTCCCGGTAGGTGTCCATCGGCTGCCAGAAGCCGGTATGGGGATAAACCATCAGCTCTCCGTCCTGGGCCAGCCGCTGCAGCGGCTCCCGCTCCAGGACCAGGTCGGCGTCCGGCCGGATGTAGTCGGTCAGGAAGCGGCGGTTGAAAACGAAGAATCCGCCGTTGATCATTCCCTGCGTGGTCTGGGGTTTCTCATTGAATTGAACGACCCGTCCGTCGGCGCTCATCTCCATCTCGCCGAACCGGCCGGGCGGCCGGACCCCCGTGACGGTCGCGGTCTTGCCGTGCCGGCGGTGGAACGCCAGCAGGGCGGCCAGGTCGATGTCCCCCAGGCCGTCCCCGTAGGTCAGGCAGAAGGTCTCCTCTTGGAGATACGACCCTCCCCGTCCCACCCGGCCTCCGGTCTGGGTGTTCAGGCCGGTCTCAACGAGGGTGACCTCCCAATTCTCCTCCGGGGGATTGCCGTGGTAAACCGGCGGTTTCCCGTCCCCGAGGGTCAGCGTCATGTCTGACTGATGGGACCGGTAATTCAGAAAGAACTCCCGAATCACCTGCCCCTTGTACCCCAGGCAGAGGACGAACCGGGTCCATCCGAAGCTGGCGTACAGCTTCATGATGTGCCAGAGAATCGGCCGTCCTCCGATCTCCAGCATCGGTTTGGGCCGGAACTCCGTCTCTTCGTGCAGGCGGCTGCCGAGCCCCCCGCAAAGAATCATAACAGCTGGTTTGGACATGATTTGGCGCTTTCGATGAGCTGCCGGTAGACAGACTGGTATTTTCTCACACCTTGCCCCAAATCGAAACAGGACTCTGCGGCCCGCCGGCAGCGGGCCCAGAGCGTTTCCCCTTCCGCCAGCAGGGCCAGCAGCTCTCGGGCGGCCCGGTTCAGAGCGGCCTCCGAGCAGTCGGAGAGGACCACCCCCACCCGCCCTTCCCCGATCAGGCGGTCGCAGTCGCCGATCCCGGCGGTCACCACGACCGGCAGGCCGCAGGCGAGGGATTCCCCGATTTTGGTGGGGCAGGAAGCCGTTTTGGAGGAGACCGGCCGAATCAGGCAGAGGGAGGCGTCCGCGCCGGCCAGCGCGCCGGCCACCTGATCGTGCGAGAGGATCCGCACCGTCACCGCGCTTGAGTCCAGACCGGCGATCGCCGTTTCGATCTGCGGGTCCGGACGGGGAGAGAGGATCTCCCATCGGGTGTCCGGCCGAAGTCGTCGGACCGCCCGAAAGAAATCGGCCATTTCCGGCAGCAGGTAGGCTCCCCCCGCCGATCCGGCATAGACCAGCCGCAGGGGCCCGCCGGCCCGTTTTTGAGCGGGCCTAAAACGCTCCAGGTCGGCGCAGGTCGGAATCACGGTGATTGGCCGGCGGATCCCTTCGGTTTGAAACCGCTGCTCCAGGATCTCCCGGCTGCGATCGGTGAGGGTCACGATGTGATCGGCCGCTTCGAAAAAGCGCCGTTCCAGCCGCTTCGTGATCCGATAGAGCCAGCCGCCGGCTTTCCAGAATCCCCCCTCCACCTTCTCGTCGGGCCAGAAGCCTCGGATGTCGAACAGGAACTTCGACTCAAACGGCCGCTTGAGCCAAAGGGCCAAGAGGGCGGCCACATAACTGCGGGCATGCAGAACTTCCGGCGGCCGGTTCCGGCAAGCCCGCCGGACCGTCCACCAGCCGGCCGCCAGATCCCAGACCGTCGACCCGATCGGGGGCCGCCGATGGTACCGAAGCCGAATCCAGCGGATTCCGGCCTCCCGCAAACGGCGCTCCAAGGATTCCGCCTCCGGTTCCCTGCCCGGTTTCTCGAAGCTCACAACGGTCCATCTCCGATCAGGGCCGGTCAGGCGGAACAGATAGGGGAGAATCTGCGACTGGCCCAACGGATCCAGCAATCCGTCGTAAGAGAGATAAAGCAACCGGGTCATCCGTTCAGCGATCGATGGGGAGCCGGCACTGTCGCCGCAGCGGCCGCCGGGTCTCTCGGAAGCCCGATCATCACCAAAAAGAAGAGCAAGGGCCAGAGAGCGGAACGGTGGCGGAAGAGGGTCCCGACGTTCCCCTCCAGCAAAGCGATCATCGTCAGGAAGACGGCGGAGGTGATCGGAATCAAAATCAGTCGGGGGGGGCCATTGCAGCTGCGCCAGAATCCCCGAAAGAGGAAAAAAAGCATCGGGTACCAGAGAAGCATCTCCAGCGATCCGGCCAGCTCCCTGGCGGAACGGGCCAGCCACGGGGCCGGCAGGATCAGGGCGGACAGGAGCCCCATCGGAAGGAAGCCGAGCACCTTTCGCCAACTGTCGATGCGGTATGCCTCGAGGAACGGGGTCTCCGCCTCCATCATCCGGACCCGCCGCAGGTATTCGATCCGTTCGGCAAGCTGGTCCGGATTCACCGCCAACTCGGCCGCCGGCCGGCCAAACAGCCAGCGGTCCAGCTGCCGGCCGACGCCCGCAGCAACCGATTGAACAGGTCCGTTCGACCAAAGAAGAAGGGCCGAGAGGCACAAGACACCGGATATCGCCAAGGCCGTCCGGCTTTTCAGCAGCAGCCGCAAGAAAAGATAGCAGCCGAAGGAGAAAAGCAGCAGAGGGCCGATGAACATGTTGAATTGCTGCAGCAGCCCCATGAACAGCGCGCCGAGCGGCCAGCCCCACCATCGGTTCCTCCCACGGGCCAGGAGAAAACAGCAGATTCCGGCCAGCACCAGAAAAAGGGAGACCGGTTCCTTGAGGTTCTGCGTCGACCAAAGAAAGAGAGAGGGCCAAAAGGCGGTCAGGAGGGCCGTCCATCGGGCCTGCCGCTCCGGAAGGAATCGCCGGGCGAGCCAGTAGCTCAAGAGGGCCGACCAGGCGCCGAACAGACAGTTGACAAAGAAAAGATTCAGCGGATGGTATCCCCCCAGGTAGGTCAGCCAGCCGTTCCACCAGTCGAAGGAGGTCGCCGCCTTCGACATGCTGAAATCCCGCAGCATGGCGGCGTCCGGAAAGATTCCCCGCCGCCAGTTCTCCGCCAGCCAGTAGCCGTTGTGGGCGTAGACATAACCGTCTCCGACCAGGAAACCGCCGTTTTGAAATTCGCCGGCCGGACCGGAAATCCAATGGCGGGAACCGGTGCAGTAGAAAAGAAGGGAGGCGAGGACCCGAAGCCCCAGGGCGGCGCCGAAGAGCTTCGGAGACCAGGCATCGGAATCGACCCGGCGAATGAGGCCGAAGGAAATCACCGCCAGCGTCGCCAGCCCGATCCAGCCGATCCGGAGGGCCGGCGCGCTGATCCCGATCAGCAGAATCAGGAGCAGAAGGGCCGGGATCGCCCGCCGGGCGGCCGGCGGAAGGCTAACCTTTGTCGGGTTCAAGAGGTTCCATCTTGGAGATGGTTCCGTTGAGCTGCGCCCTTTTCGTGATCAACGGGATCTCCTGTCCAATCCGGTCTTTTTCCGGATTCATCAGCAGTTCGGCGACGACCTTCAGATCGAAGCGGCCGTCCGTTTGGCGCAGGCGCAGCGCCCCGTCCGGAGATCCCTCCACGACGAAGAGATTGGCCGGGGGTTTCGATTCGACCGAGATGATTTTCCCAATAATGGGGAACTCTCCGGCAAACGGCCAGCCGCCCATCGGACCCAAGATGGCATCCTCGGGATGAATGGCTTCAACCAGATAGCAGGGCAGGTCCGCGGCATGCAGCGTCACCCGCCACGGCCGTAGGGAAACGACCCTTTCCTCGCCCACCGTCTCCTGCTGCTCCTGTTTCGGCGCAACAGAAGTCACCTGAACCGTCCGCTCCGAGAAATCAACCACCTCCCCCGAAAAGGCGTATTCGTCGCTCTCCAGGGAGAGGGGCTGTCCGGCGATCAGCGGTTTCCCTTCGTAATAGATCCGGTTCGCCCCCTGGTGGGCGTTCAAGGCGATCCAAATGTCCACCCGGGAGAGCCGGTCCCTGCTGGCGGGGGTGATCCGCAGCAGTCCCTGTTCGTTGATCGGATAGGCCAGCAGCTGCTGAGATTCCTCGGAACCGTTCTCCGGGATCAGGGCCCCTCCGATCAGGCGTCCCACAGGGCTTCCGGACTTGTTGTAAAGTTTGTCCCCCTCGCTCATCCGCCTGACGATCTCCGGGATCAAGTCCACGCTTCTGAGTCGAATGTAAACCTCAACCGGTTTTCCGGACAGGATGACGCCGGAGACGCTGTAAACCGGTTTTCCCTGCTCCGTCTTCTGGAAAGAGATCTCTCTGTGTTGGGCCACCGGCTGTCGGCGGAAAAGAAAATCTCCCTCCTGCTCGAAGGTGCCGTGGAGGCGCAGTTTGACGAGGACCTCATAGCGGGGATCCTGAAAACGGATCAGGGCGGACAATCCTCCCCCCAGGGAAGCCTGTTCCGGGAGGGGGCGGGTGGAAAGGATCTCCAGCAGTTCGGCGACCATCCGGCCGGCGGGATCCGACTCGCTGTCTCCGGCCTTCAGCCGGTCCATCTGCGCCCGGGTCATCGGGTGGAGGCGGACATAAACCTCCATCGAGTCCTCCACCTGCCAGGGGACCATTGGGATCTGCGGGACGATCAGCAGCCGGTAGCTGGAAACCGCCAGGACCATCAGGACCGCCACACCCAGTGTGACGCCCCAGGTTTCCCATCGCCTGGGCCGCGGGGAAGTCGGATCGCTCATCTGCCAGCTCCTTTGTCGGTTGATTTTGTTCCGACCGCGAAAAAATTCAGGCGGAACGGAAAACTCAAGAACAGGCGCCGCACCTCAAACGGGCCCTGCAGCAGCCGCCGCAGGGTGCCGGCGCTGAACAACTGGATGTGTCCCATCGCCAGGTCGTCGCTGAGCGGACCCAGGAAACCGCGCAGCCCCAGCCGCTTCAGCATCGTCTTGATCGCCACAATCCATCGGTCGTTGGGAACGGAGACGACCAGCCGGCCGCCCGGCGCCAGCACCCGGGCCAGCTCTCCGACCGCTTCTTCCGGCCGCTCCAAATGCTCCAGCACCTCGGTGCAGAAGATCAGGTCGAGCGAGCCGTCCCGGAACGGCAGCCGGGTCACATTGGCGGCCATCGCCGGAATCGCGGCCGCCGAACCGTTTTTCCGGCGATTCTCCCGAAGCATCCCCGAATCCAAATCGGCCAGCAGCGACAGACCGGATCCGCCGAGCCGCCGGGCGGTCACCTGCCCTGACTCGCACCCGATGTCCAGAATCCTTCGGGCGGGACAATCCCCCAGCCGTTCGGTGATCCGGAACCGCTGCCGTTCGACCCATCGGATCAGCGGATTGGGATGGGCCGATTTCTGCGCCATCGGATGCGCCCGATTGACCGCCTGATTCCATTCGGCGACGGAAACCGGCTGGTCGTTCTTGAAAAGGAGAAAGCGGCCCCGCGCGTCATCCCAACGCTTGAGGAAACGGTCCGAACCGACGCGGTAAAGGTGTTCCCCTTCGTTCCAGCTCACGATTGGGACTCCCGTTGGGCCCATTTTCGCTGCAGACGAATGTTCTGCCGTCTGAGCTCCAGCAATTGGGCTGCCAGGAAGGCAAACAACAGGATCTGCAGGCCGAAAAGGAGGCAGAGCAGCGTGACGGTCAGGAGCGGCCGGCCGGCCACCGGCGTTCCGCCGATCGAGAGCCAGGCGGCATACCCGCCGCAGAGGGTTCCCAGTCCCATCAGGCCCAGGCCGGCAGTCCCGAACAGCAGGAAGGGGCCTTCCTGAAAACCGAACAGGAGATGGGTCCAGGCGAAACGAAGCAATTTCGCAGAAGGGAATCCCCGCCGTTTCCGTTCCGGCTCCCAGCGCAGCACCGCCGGGACATCCACTGATCGAAAACCGAGCGCGTAGGCCTTCGAGAGGATCTCCAGATGGATCTCCTTGTCATCCGATTCCAGATCGAGCGCCCGCAGCACCTCGGCCCGGTAGCAGCGGGTCATCCCCGATGCCATCGTGGTCCGGCGGCCGAGGGCCAGGCAAAGCAGCCGGTTGCCGTACCGGCTGAGGAAGACCCGCAGCCCCGGAACATTCTCCAGCCGGCCGCCCGGCATGTGCGGGGAGGCGATCGCAAAATCGACCCCGGCGGTTTCCAGGGCGGCCGGGAGGCGCTCCAGGACGGCCTCCCCCCAGGTCAGATCGGATTCGGTCGAAAGAATCCATTCCCCGCGGGCTTTAGCGAATCCCCGCCGCAGGGCATACCCGCGTCCCCGGTTCGGGGAATAATCGATCAGATGAATCGCCGGATCGCCGCCGATCGCCTGCCGGGCCGCCTCCCCGGTCCCGTCGGTGGAGCCGTCGTTGACCAGGATCAGCTCCCAGGAGCGGCCGAGCCGCTGGAGGACGGCACGCAGACGGCCGATGCTCTCGGCGATCTTCGCCGATTCGTTGTACATCGGGCACACCACCGACAGTTCAGGTCGCGGAGAGGGAGACATGTTGTTTCTTCATCAGGATTTTGGCGATCCGTTCGGCCGCCTTCCCGTCCCAAAGCGGAGGGATCTGTCCCTTCGGCGGCGTTTTCAGCGCCTGGTCGGCCGCCGCGGCGATCCGGTCCGGGTCGGTGCCGACGATCCGGTTGGTTCCCAGGCGGGTGGTGATCGGCCGCTCGGTGTTTTCCCGCAGCGTCAAACAAGGGATCCGCAAGGCGGTGGTCTCCTCCTGGACCCCGCCGGAATCGGTCAGGAGCAGGGCGGCATGCCGCATCAGCTTCAGGAAATCAAGATAACCGAGCGGCTCCAGCAGGGTGATCCGATCCTGCTCGGAGGGAAAGCCGGCCGTCCGGAGACGGGCCTGCGTTCTGGGATGGACCGGGAAGAACAGCGGGAGACGCTTTGCCGCCCGCCGCAGCCCCTCCAACAGCCGGCCGAGGACCTCGGGGCGGTCCACATTCTCCGGCCGATGCAGGGTGATCAAGCCGTATCCTCCGGCGGGAGCAGTGGTGCGCTCCAGAATGTCGGATCGTTCCGCCAAAGCCAACGAAGCCTGCAGCGTGTCGATCATGACATTGCCGACCCGATGGATGCCGGCGGCCGCGACCCCTTCCCGGGCCAAATTCTCATCGGCCTCCTCGCAATGCGTGAAGAGCAGATCGGAGAGGTGGTCGGTCAGCAGACGGTTCAATTCCTCCGGCATCCCCCGATCCCCGCTGCGCAGGCCGGCCTCCACATGGGCGACCGGAATCCTCAATTTCGCCGCCGCCAGGGCCGCCGCCAGGGTCGAGTTGACATCTCCGAAGACGATCACCCGATCCGGCCGATCCTGAAGCAGAAAACGCTCGACGCCGACCAGCACGCCGGCGGTCTGCTCCGCGTGGCTTCCGGAACCGATCCCCAGATTGAAGTCCGGTTTCGGGAGGGCCAGGTCCCGAAAGAAGAGGTCGGACATCGCCGGATCGTAATGCTGGCCGGCGTGAAGCAGCTTGGCCTGAACCTCCGGCCAACCGCTCAGGGCCCGGATCACGGGGGCCGCCTTCATGTAGTTCGGCCGGGTGCCGACCACGCAGAGGAGCTTCACGGCCCCGGCTCCAAGGCGTACAGCTCGATGACCGGACCGGGCCGTTTCAGGCGCCACAGATCAATCAAGGGGGTGTGGGAGGAGGGCAGCTGGCGCCGGTCGGTCTGCCCATCGTAGGGGGTGAACCGGACGACCGGCCGGCCGCCGGCCCGGAGGCGGGCATAGAAAGCGTCCTGCTTCGGCGAATCGGCCGTTTCAACGAAAGATTCCACAAAATCGGACAAGATCACCCAGGTCACTCCTTGCCGCTGCAGGCGGTCCAGATCGTAGCCATTCTCCATCTCGGGGATCAGATGCTCCCTCGGGATCAGTTCGATCAACCGGTACCGGGGCCGGGCCGCCGCCTGATTAGCCCGCGCCGACCACCAGAGACCGCTTCCCTTTCCGGAGTTCCGAGTCGCCGCGGCCAATTGCGCCGACTGTTCGGCGGTCTCCAACAACTGGGGCACCCAGGCCTGAAAGGTCCGACCGTGATCCACCGCCAGCATCGTGCCGGAGGGAACATGCGCCTCCACCCATTCCCGGGCCAGCCTCCGGGTATCCGGCCGGGTCAGCAGCCAATCGTGCCGGACCGCGGCGGCTCCGTTCGACAGGAACAACCCCGCCAGAAGCAGCGCCCGCAGCCGGACCGGCCGGCCCTCCATCCAACGGACCGCATAATAAAGCACAAACGGCGCCAGCGGAAGGATGTAGGCGGCCCGAACCGACCGGGTATAGCTGCCGATCAACAGGCCGTAAGCCAGCATTCCGGCGGTCAGCCAGAGATCCGGCTTGGACGGCTTCCGGAGCGACCCTACCCAACCGATCCCTCCGGCCAGCAATCCGATCCAGCTGACCCCAACCGGAAGGTAGACAATAAGATACCGCCACCACCCCCCGGCCGTCCAGGGGGTATCCGGTTCCCGAAGGACGCCGCCGGCCCCTTCGGCCAGCCGGCCCAGCGTGCCGGCAGTCTCCCCGGCATGGAGGAGGATCGCCGGGTTGACCAGGGCGAAACAGGCCAGCGCGATCCCCACCGCTTCCAGCGCCGGTCGAAGCTTCGGCGTTCCCTTGGGCTTCAGCCCATGGGCCAGCAGCAGCCCCGGCAGCCAAAGGGCGAAGTTCCAGTTCATCCCCATCGCCAGACCGGTCCACAGCCCGGCTCCCCAACTGTCCCGCCGCCCGCCTCGAAGCATGGCCCGGAGGGCGAACCATGCGGCTCCCACTCCAAAAAAGAGGGCCGGAATGTCCTGCCGGCAATAGTGGGAATCCCGAACATGGAGGAAACAGACCGCCAGGGCCGCCGCGCTCCAAAGGGCCGTCTTCTCCCCGGCGCCGGTCTCCCGGACGGTCCGGTAAAGGAGCCAGGGAGTGGCCGCGCCGAACCCGGCCGCCATCAGGCGGCCGCCGAGGACCCAGGGGGCCGGATTCTGCAGAAATTGCTGCAGGTAAGCGGCGCTGGAGGACCAGAGACCCAACCCCTTCCCCACCAAAAAAGCCGCGGCATATCCGACGAAAAGGAGTTCGTGAAAGAGATGCGGGTGGTGGGGGTAATCGACCGCTCCGATCCCCTGCCCGAAGCTGAGAGCGGTCTTGACGGTCATCAACTCATCCTGGTGGAAAAGATCGGGAAGGCCGAAGGCGATTCCCCAAAGCCGAAGCCCCAAGGCGGCTCCGAAGATGATCCACAGCCAATGCCCCGTCATCTCACCAGCCCCGCCAGCGGGCGATCATCCCCGCTCCAACCGCCTGCAGCAGCCCCCATCCGATGCCGAGCCCCGCCTTCCATCGGACCGGCCGGCGCTCTCCCCAAAAAGCGATCCATCCCAATGCCCCCAGCAGCAGCAGAAACGGCTCGAACGGAAGCCGGAAGCGAGGGGAACCATAGAAAAGAAGGGTTTGGAGCAGCAGAACCCCCAGGGGGATTCCGATCAACACGACAGCGTGGCCGGTCCGGCGGATTTGCCACGCCCCCCAAAGGATCCAGGGGAACAGCAAGCCGTAGAGCCAATTGTACCGGGCGGTTCCATCCCGGGCGATGATCTCCCAATCCCAGGGAACCAACAGCGTGCCGAGCCGCAACCCCAGGATCGCCGGCAAACGCCCGGGCGCCCGCCGGAGCCGGTCCCAAGCGGCCCGGCGGTAGGCCCGGTCCCGATCCACCTCGTCCGGGAGCCGATCGATTCGACGGGCCGCCGCATCATCGGCCGAGAAGCCGTACCGAACGCCGTCCAGCGGGATCACCGCCGAATAGAGGGCCCTCCCCCCGTCGGTGGAAATCGGCACCCAGCGACCCAATTGTCGATGGTTCCGGATCGTCCAGAGGCCGATCAAGCTGCAGGCGATGACGCCGGCACAGAGGACCTGCCGCAGCAGCCGGCCGGATTCGGGGCCGGGCCGGCGCAGGCGGTGCCACGCCGCGGCGGCGGCAGCCGCCGGAACCAGCAACCCCATCCCCGGTCGGGTCAGGACCAGAGCGGCGCAGAGGATTCCCCAGACTATTGCCCGGAGGAGATGCCTTCGGTCCGCCCAGACTCCTCCCAGCCATCCCATCAGCATCAAGAGGAAGAGGGCCAGATTTTCGGTCAGCAGGGTCCCGCTGAGTCGAACCAGCGGCGGAGAAACGGCGATCAACAGCCCCGTGAGCCAGCCGGCCGGACAGCCGCCGATCCGCCGGCCGAGGGCGGCCCCGGCCAGGACGACGATCCCCCCCAGCAGGGCCTGGATCCAGACCACCGCCCGGTGATTTTGGCCGAACAAGCGATAGATCCCGGAGAGGAAGAACGGGTAGCCCGGCGCCTTGAAGGCGGTCGGTCGGCCGTCGGCATCCAGATAACCCCGCCCGGCCGACAGATCAACCGCCCGCTGGTGGTAGCCCGCCGCGTCCCCGGCCAAGGTCGCCGGCTCGGGGTTGCAGACGATTCGAAGCCCGACGGCGAGGAGAAACAGGCCGGCCAGCGCCCACCCGGAACGGTTCAAAACGGGAGGAACCTCCACTTGATGATCGCCCAGATCACCGCGAAGCCGTGATGCCATCGGATCTTCTTGCCGGCTTTGTAGGAGCGGGGGTTGTATTGAACCGGCACCTCGACGATCTGCGCCCCCCGGCGCAGGAGCTTGCAGATAATCTCGTTGTCGATGTCGAACCGGTTGGATTGAAGATTCAGTCCCAGGAGCATCGAGCGCTTGCACACCTTGTAGCAGGCCTCGTAGTCGGTCGCGTAGAAACCGTACAGGCCGTTGGTCAACCCGATCACGAGCAGGTTTCCAAGATAATGGGTCAGGAAGGGGTCGCCATCCTTGGTGAAGAAACGGGGTTTTTCCTTGAGGAACCTCGACCCCATCGCGACATCGGCATGCCCGCGGACCACCGGGCCGACCAGCGCCGCGTAGTCGTTCGGATCGTACTCCAAGTCGGCGTCCTGCACCAGGAACAGCTCCCCGGTCGCCTCCCCCAGGCCGGTCCGGACCGCGGCCCCTTTGCCGCGGTTGCGGGGATGGTCGATGACCCGGACCCGGTCGGCCCAACGCTTCAGGCGCTGCCGGGTGTCGTCCGTTGAAGCATCGTTGACCACCAGCACCTCTTTTTCGAGCCCCGGCAACGGGGCGGCCAGCACCCGCTCCAAGAGGGTGTCCACATTGCCCGCCTCGTTGTAAATGGGAATCACGACGCTCAGCTTCATCTTGAAACAGCCGCTCCGGCCGGCGTTTCCTCCAAAACCGTGGAAGCCCACAACTCCAACATCGTCAGGTTCCAGAGCCGGTACCGGTGGTCCCGGATCCCTTCGGTATGCTCCCGAATCAGCCGTTCCACCGTTTCGATCCGAAACCAGCGGCGCCGGCGGGCGGAAGGGTCCAGCAGGATCCCCCGCATCCATTCCCGCAGCTCCCCCCGCAGCCACTGCCCCAGCGGGATCCCAAACCCCATCTTCGGCCGGCGGCGGATCGCCTCCGGCAGCGCCTCCCCCATCGCCCGGCGCAGCAGCCGCTTGGTCTGTCCACCTCGGATCTTCCAGTGCGAAGGGCAACGGTTGGTGAAGGCCACCAGCTCCTGGTCCAGGAACGGGGAGCGGACCTCCAGACCGTGGGCCATGCTGGCAATGTCCACCTTCACCAGCAGGTCCTCCGGGAGATAGCTCCGGAAATCGGTCTGCATCAGCTTCTCCTCAACCGATTCGGCATCGGAGGTTCGGATCAGATCGAAAAGGAAATCCTGGGGGGCGGCCTCCCCGGGAGCGCCCCACCCTGCCGGGTCGTACAAACCCGCCAGCTCCTCCGGCATGAAGAAGCCGACCCAGCGCAGATACCGCTCCGGCAAATCGGCCTGATCGGAAAAAGCCCTCAGGAAGCGACCGAGCCGATGCAGGGGGTGCACGACCGCGGTCTGTATCTGTCGCCGCTCCAGGCGGCCGGCCAGGCGGCCGGCCCACCGTTTACAGGCGACGGGAAGGCGGTCCAACCGGACCGAAACCGCCCCGCCCCAATAGCGGGGATATCCCCCCAACAGCTCATCCCCCCCGTCTCCGCAGAGGGCCACGGTCACATGCTGCCGGGTTTCCCGGGCCACATAATAGGTCGGCAGGGCGGAAGAATCGGCGTATGGCTCACCGTAGTGGCGGATCAGGTCGGGGAGAATCTCCGCGGCGTTCGGCCGGACCAGAAACTCCCGGTGTTCCGTGCCCCACCGCCGGGCGGTGATCCGGGCGGCCGCCGCTTCGCTGTAATCGGATTCCTCAAAACCAATCGTGAAGGTCCGGACCGGCCGGCTTGAGAGGCGGGCCATGACCGCCACCACCGAGGCGGAATCCAATCCGCCGCTTAGAAAGGCGCCCAGCGGCACATCACTCCGGAGACGGATCCGAACCGCCTCCTCGAACAAGGTCCGAAAGCGCTCCACTCCTTCCGTCTCTGAGAAGGTCCATTTCGGCCCCATCGGGGCCTGCCAATAGCGGAACAGGCGCGTTCCGTTCCGGTCAACCGTCATCGCGTGGGCCGGCGGAATCTTCCGGACCCGCTCGAAGATTGACGCCGGAGAAGGGATGTAGCCGTAGACCAGGTAGCGATCGAGCGCCGTCCGGTCGATCGAGCGGTCCCAGTCGGGATCGGCCAACAACCCCTGGAGCTCCGAGGCGAACAGCAGCCGGTTCCCCTGCTCGGCCCACCAGAGCGGCTTCTTTCCCGCCCGATCCCGCGCCAGGAACAACCGCTGGCGGCCGGCGTCCCAGATCGCGAAAGCGAACATCCCCCGCAGCCGTTTCAGGCAATCGATTCCCTCGATCTCGTACTGCCGCAGCAGAACTTCGGTGTCGCTTTCAGTCCGGAACCGGACCCCGCGGGCCAACAAAGCCGCCCGCAGTTCGACATAGTTGTAAATCTCTCCGTTTAGAACGAGGCAGATGCTTCCGGATTCGTTCGCCATCGGCTGGGCGCCGCCGGCCAGGTCAATGATCGACAGCCGCCGATGCGCCAGCCCAACCGACCAATTCCCCGGACCGCGGGCATCGTCGGTCCACAACCCCTGGGCGTCCGGGCCCCGATGTCTCAGGCAATCGGCCATGCCGGCCAGCCGTTCCGGAGGAACCGGTGCTCCGCTCCGCTGAAGCACCCCCGCGATGCCGCACATGGTCTACCGGTCCCCCCCATCCGCCGACAGACCGGAAAAAGCCGCGGCGTGATCCGACGGAAAGCGGGCCGGGTCTGAAACGACGCCGACCGACCGGCGCTGGATCCAGAGCCCCGTTCCGGCGTAGAGGAGCTCAAAGGTGGTGACCACCGCCCGCATCAGGAGCGCCAGAAGACCGGCCACCGGCTCCAGGACCGTCCCCCGCAAGGCCCATTGAAGACCCGCCTCCCGAACACCCAGCCCGCCGGGGATGAACAACATCGCGACGGACAGGATATGGACCAGGGCGTACCGATAAATCAATGAGAAGATGGACTCCGTCCAGGGGAAAGCGGTCAACCCATGCCCCATGAGGAGAAAGCCCCCGCCGAACAAAATCCAGAAGAGCAGATAATGGATCAGCAGCAGAGCAAAAGAGGCCATGCCGGACAATCCTCGGCGAACGGCCGTGATCGCGGAAACCGAGACCGCGATCACGGCGGAGAGGACGCCCATGGCCCGGGAAGGAACATGCGCGTCCATGTCGGAGTGGATCCACCAGGCGGAGAGCGAGAGGAGGCCGGCCGCCAGCAGAATCATCCCCATCTCGCACAAAACCGATTGAAGCGCCAACCGGCGCCGCACTCCCAGGCGTTCCAGGAAAGCCATCCGCCCCACCAGAACAAAAACCTTCCCCGGCAAGTAGCGGCCCATCGCCGAGACCGCGTAGATTCCGAAACAATCCCGGAAACCGATTCTGATTTCAAGAAAACGAAGCAGCCGCTGCCAACAGCGAATCAGGAACAGTTGGCCCGCTCCGACACAGGCCGCCCCAAGCGCCAGCGGGAACCATTCGATTGATTCCTCGAGCGCCGGGAGGTCCTGCCACTGGTCGAAGGCCACCTTGGCGACCCACCCCAGCAGCCCCAGGGCCGCGGCCATGCCGAACCCGTCGGCCACGCGGCGCCATCCCGACCGGGCTGAGCTCATCCGCGAGCGGCCGCTTCGGGCCGGCGGTCAAGGGGCATTGGGGCCGGAGCCGGTTTATTCCCCAGCATCGAGATGCCCGACTCCAGCACCTGGATATCGGTCAATCCGGCCTCCTTGAACCAGCGGAAGACCTCCGGATGGGTGTGGGCCGATTGGTACTTCGGCGAGTACCAATCGTAGGTGTCGAGAATGCGCCAGCGCCACTCCGGCCGCATGCTGATGTTCCAGATCATCTTTCCGAAGTGGCCGATGACCGGGATCCGATACGGGTAATACAGCGGACCGGCCAGATGGCAGATCGCGTACAGCAGCCGGGGCGGCAGCCGGTTCAGGATCTTCCGCCAGAAATTTCCGGGAACCACCAGGACCCGCTCATAGGCGCTGTAGAGGCAGATCGACACCTTCCCTCCCGGCCGGGTCAGCGGCGGCAGGGCCTCGAAAGCCCGGCGGCAGTCTGGGGTGTGGTGCAGGACCCCGAAACTGAACACCAGATCGAAGGTTTCCGGTTTGAACGGCAGGGCGAAGACATCCCCCTGGATGAAGTGGGCGCGCGATTCCATGCCCAGGTTGGCCCGGGCGGCATCCACCGCGAAGGAGAGATCCACCCCGACCACCTCCGCCCCTTCGGCCAGCGCCACATCCATAAACCGCCCCGGCCCGCAGCCGATGTCCAGCACCCGCTTCCCCTTGAGCCAACTCAGGGGCACATCCAAATGAGACTGGAACTTCCGGGTCGATTCCTTGTGCCGGCCGTACCGGTCCACCTGGGTCGTGCGGTGCTCCCACCACTGAAAACTGAAATTCTTGACGTAGACATCCCCCTCCACGAAGCGGGGAATCCCCTTTCGGATCGGAAAACGATGGTCGGAACGGCAGGCCAGTTCGCCCGACTCGATTTCGGCCGCATCCGCGGGAGCCGCTTCCCGGAGCGTCAGAGCTTCATGACAAACGGGACAGGCCAACCATTCCAGCAGAGAGGATTTCATTCAGGATGCTCCAAAGTTTCATACAGTTTTCCCAATTCCGTATAGAGAACGGGGTTGGTTGGCTCTAATTTAATGGCCCCTTCAAACGACTTCACCCCCCACTCCAAAGCTCCGGTGGCTAACTGCCTTATTTCTCGGTAAATAACTCCCAGAGCCTCCCAGTTGGCTACCTGGTTGGGCTGC
>PCVW01000010.1:75933-76075 GCA_002787095.1 Candidatus Omnitrophica bacterium CG11_big_fil_rev_8_21_14_0_20_64_10
AGGTCCTGGCCAAAGCAACCCTATAACGAGGCGAATAAGGATTCAGTTTTATCGTCTGTTCTTGTATTTTTACCCTCTCTGTCCCGAGCAGAGCCAAAGACTTGTTGTAATTGACGTCAGCCAGATAAAATTTCACCGTAAA
>PCVW01000049.1:0-21749 GCA_002787095.1 Candidatus Omnitrophica bacterium CG11_big_fil_rev_8_21_14_0_20_64_10
GGAACCGATCCGGATGAACTCCAGGTGGGGGATCTCCCGGAGGCGCTCCAGGATCCGGTCCAGCCGGGCGTCGGTCATCATCAGGGGGTCCCCACCGGAAATCAGGACATCCCGCACCTCGGTGTGCCGGCGCAGGTAGTCCAGAGCCGGCTCGTAATCGTTCATCAAGCCGTGGTTGACCCCGACCAGGCGGCGCCGGGTGCAGTGCCGGCAGTACATCGCGCATTGCTCGGTCACAAGAAAGAGGACCCGGTCGGGGTAGCGGTGGACCAGCCCCGGCGCCGGCATGTGGGCATCCTCTCCGCAGGGGTCCCGCAGGTCGTCGGGCCGGATGTCGAACTCCGCTCCGGTCGGGACCGCCTGCCGCCGGATCGGACAGGCGGGATCACCGGGGTCCATCAGAGCGGCCCAATACGGGGGGATCGCCATCACCAGCCGGCCATGGCTGCGCTGACAGGCGGCGGCTTCATCGGGGGTCAATTGAATCAGCCGACTCAACTGTTCGGCGGTCGTGATCCGGTTGCGCAGCTGCCAGTGCCAATCTTCCCAATCACTCTCGGGAAGTTCTTGCCAAAGGGGGATCTCCCGGAAGGAACGGCTCAACTCACTCCCCTCCGGTGGAACGGTTGAGGACCTCGGGAGAACGGGGCGGCGTCCCGGCGCCGGCCGCCGGAGCCGACAACTGGGGAGAACGGCGGACCGCGCTCTCGACGATCCCCTGGATCAACCGGTCATAGGAGAGGCCGGCGGCGGCCGCCATCATCGGCAGATTCGACTGCTTCGGATCCAGCCCCGGCAGCGGGTTGACCTCCAGCACATAAGGGATGCCGTCGGAACTCAATCGGACGTCCACCCGGGCCAGCGCCTCCGCCCCGACCGCCGCGGCGGCCCGAACGGCCACCCCCTGAACAATCCCGGTCTGCTCCGCTGAAAGCCGGGCCGGACAAAAGAAGCGGGGATCCGGCCCGTGGGCGGGGTTCCCCTGGTGCTCCTTGACCTTCCAGGAATAGAAGTTCTCTCCCCGGGGAGCGCAGGGAGTGAAGTCCACTTCCAGCGCCGGCAGCGGCCGCCCCTCCAGGATGCCGACCGTCAGCTCGGTGCCGGCGATGAACTCCTCCACCAGGGCATCCTGCCGGTAATGCTGCCGGATCCACCGGACCCGTTCCTGAAGCGGCTCGGCATGCCGGACGACCGAGGCGGCGGAGATCCCCTTCCCCGACCCCTCCCCGTTCGGCTTGACAATCAGCGGGAACTGCAGCCCCTTGTCGAGCGGATCGTCCGGGGAATGAAACCGCTGAAAATTCGGCGTCGGGATCCCCTGGGCCCGGAACAGCTGCTTCGAGCGGGTCTTGTCCATCGCCAGCGCCAGCGCCAGGACCCCGGCGCCGGTGTACGGAATCCCCATCAGCTCCAACAGGGCCGGGACCCGGGCCTCCCGGGCCGGCCCCTCGAACCCTTCGGCGATGTTGAAGGCCAGGTCCACCGGGTTGCGGGAGAGCCAGGTCGGCAGGGCCGGATTGGCCTCCACCGGTTCTACCTGATGCCCGGCCCGCCGCAGGGCGGCGGCGATCGCCTGGACCGTCTCCAGGCTGTCGCACTCGGCGTAGTAATCTTCCGGCAAGTGGGAAGCGGGCCGGGCCGGCTTCACATTGGCAATCAAAGCGACTGTCAGCCTCATGCCTGCCCGCTCATCAAACATCGCCCTCCGGCGGCCTCCCGGCCGCCTGCGGGTCGGGCAGTCTCAAGTCCCCAGCGCCGGATCCCGGCCTGCAGGATCCGCTGGATCAGCTCGGCGTGGGGAACCTCCAGATGACCGGCCAGGATCCCGAAGACATCCAGGGTCGAGAGGGAGGGGAGCGGGTTGATCTCCAGAACGAAGGGGCGTCCCTGTTCATCCACCCGGAAATCGACCCGCCCGAAATCCACGCAGTCGACCGCCCGGTAGGCGGCCAGCGCCAGCCGCTGAAGCTCCAGAGAAAGCGTCTCGGAAATCCCCGCCGGGCAGGCGTAATCGGCCCCGGAGGCGATCCGGGAAAAGGTGTAGAAGAGGTCCCCCAACTCCGCCCGGCCGTCGATCATGACCCGGACCGGGAGGAAGATCTCCGGAGTCTCGTTGCCGATGATCGCCACCGTGAACTCATTGCCCCGGATGAACTGCTCCACGATCACCGGCTGGCGGTAATCCCGGATCACCCGGGCCGCCTGCGCCCGCAAAGCCGCCTCATCGAGGACCCGGGAGGATTCGGAAAGCCCCTTGCTGGACCCTTCGAAGCGGGGCTTGACGATCGCCGGGAAAGTCCAGCCGGCCGGGATCGGGTCGGTCGGAGCCGCCATCGTGAAGAAGCATGGGGTCGGGATCCCCTCGGCGAGGAACAGTTTCTTGGCGATCGCCTTGTCCAGGGTGACCGCCTGGGTCAGGCCGTCGGCCCCGACCACCGGGATCCCCCGCATCTCCAACAGCACCGGCACCTGGGATTCCCGGTTGCGTCCCCGCAGCCCCTCGGCGATGTTGAACACTCCGTCCACTTCAAGCCGGTCGATGACCTTCAGCAGCGCTTCGGCGTTCCCGATCCGGACCACGGTGTGGCCGGCCGCTTCAATCGCCTGCTCGATCGCCCGGATCGTATCGGGATGGTCGAACTCGGCGGCGGCGTCCGCCGGATCCCCGGCGGCGCGGGGATAATCGCTCCGAATATCGAAGGTCAGGCCAATCCGCACCGCTTCACCCTTCTCCATCTCCTCCCGCGAACGAAAAAAGAGCGGGGCCCCATACCACGGGGGCCCCGCTCCGAACGAATCCCACCTTAACGGCTTTTGACCTTGCTGACGAAGTCGTTCAGCGTCTTGCCGGCCCAATCCTTGCACCCTAGACCGAACGCCAGCGCAGCGGCCAAGACGACGCCGGTGATGACGATCGTGAAGGTGGTTTGGATAATGACCGAACTGAAGAACTTGTCGAGCGCGATCGCGGCGGCGAAGATGATCACCGCGACCCGGGCGATCTGCCCCAATCCCTTGGCCTGCGCCACCCCCGCGTTGGCGGCGGCGGTCTGGACGATGCCGCTGAGCAGCGAGGCGAAGAAGAGCCCCAGCACGAGCACGATCACCCCGGCCAGAACCGACGGCACATAGCTGAGGATCCGCTCCAGCAGGTCGGCGGCGGCGGTCAACCCCAGCACATTCAGGGCAGCCAGCAGCGTCGCCAGGATCACGACCCAGTAGAGCAGGACCCCGAGCAGCTCCGAAAGGGTGTACTTGATCTCCCCCTTCTCGAGCACATCGGCCACCCGGATTTTCTGAGAGAGCTCATCCAGGCGAATTGCCTTGAGCCCCTTGACCAGCCATCCCTGGGCCACACCGGCCAACCACCAGCCCAGGAACAGGATAATCAGAGCGCCCAGTAGATTGGCGAGGAAAACCCCGAGGCGGGTAAATAACGAGAGGAAGGATTCCTTGGCGGAATCCACCATCAACTGCCACCATGATCCCCAGCTCATTCAGCCCTCCTTTGGTTCGGACCTGTTTTGGTCGAGCCAAACGATACCCTCCGCTGACCGGGGAACACCTCAGCGGCATTTCAAAAGCCTTGACGGGAAAATAACATAGGAGGTTTTCCCCTGTCAACTCAAAAAGTTAGTGATACAGATAAATCCAGTTTCATCGGGAAGCCGCTTGCAATCCGGCCCGGGAACCCTACAATAGGGGCCCATGAGCTCAAAACCATCCACCCTCGTCCTGGTCCGCCATGGACAGTCCCAATGGAACCTGGAGAACAAGTTCACCGGCTGGGTGGATGTTCCCCTGACCGAAAAAGGGGAGGCGGAAGCCGCCCGGGCCGGCCGGCAGATCGCCAAACTCCATCTGACCTTCGACCGGGCCTACACCTCGGTCCTGAAGCGGGCGAACGAGACCCTGGCGGTCATCCTGCGGGAGCTCAAACAGGAAAAGCTTCCGATCGAGCGGGACCAAGCCCTCAACGAGCGGCATTATGGGGAGCTGCAGGGGCTCAACAAGGATGAGATGCGGAAAAAGTACGGGGCCGACCAGGTTCACCTCTGGCGGCGCTCCTTTGACGTGGCCCCCCCGGGAGGGGAATCCCTCAAGAACACCGCCGAACGGACCCTGCCCTACTTCGAAGCGAAGATCATGCCGGACCTGAAAGCGGGGAAGAATGTCCTGGTCGCGGCGCACGGCAACTCCCTGCGCTCAATCGTGATGCAGCTGGACGGGCTCTCCGGCGAAGAAGTGGCGGCGCTGGAGCTGGCGACCGGGGTGCCGCTGGTCTACACCTTCGACGCCGGCGGCCGTGTCCTCTCCAAAAAAACCCTCACCACCTGAGCGTCAGGAGGAGCGGCGGTTCAGGATCTTCGGCAGGACAATGGACTTCTGCGCCTGATACTTCCCCTTGCGATCCTTGTACGACACCTCGCACGGCTCATCGGAAGCAAAGAAGAGGACCTGAGCGATTCCCTCGTTGGCGTAGATCTTGGCCGGCAGGGGGGTCGTGTTGGAAACCTCCAGCACCGCGTACCCCTCCCATTCCGGCTCAAACGGCGTGACATTCACGATCAGCCCGCACCGCGCGTAAGTGGAGTTGTGGACGACCAAGTCGTTGGCCACGAAGTTGTGGGTGCCCGGAACGGTCAGGTCGTAAACCTCCTCCACTCCGGCCGGGACAATCGACTCCACCGTGTCCCAAACCACATCGGCATTCACCAAGCCGGTGAATTCTTCCTCCCCGATCATATCCGCCACCTCCGTCGCGATGCCATACGGGAGGGACTGGGCCGGATTGGTGTGCTTCAATCCTAAATCGGAGAGGGTAACACCGGCGCTCCTCGCCGCCTGCCGCATGACCCCCCATGCGGCCGGCGGAAGGGTGTCGAAGTTGGACTTCCGCCTCGGTTCCAGAGCGATCAGAACCAACAGATCCTCCAGAGCCTGCTGTTTCCGGCAGCCGGGGAGGAACCCGATCTCCCGGGCAAAGCGCCGGATCATCTCCTTATCGGTGACCGAAACCCGGTAGGCGGTCCGGCCGCTGGCACTCTGCCGGGGACGAACCGTGCTGAAAACGCCGAACCGCAACAGCAGGTGCCGGACATCCGAGGCAAGCCGCTCGGAAGAGGTGCCGTATTCGATCCTCGTGCAGGCACCCGAGGCATAAGCGCTGCCGTCCCCGGAGAACAAAGCGCTCAGGAAAAGGCGGACTGATTCCCGGCGGGCCCGGAAAACAACCTGTGGAATGGACTTCTCGATCGAGAGGACATTGCAGCCCAGTTCCTTCAGCCAGAGGGCGGCCCGATTCCTGGTGACAACACCTCCCCGCCCCTGTCGGTTGACAAGGTTGTAGCTCATCCTGCCGACCGGCGAAGCGACCGAACCAAACGCCTCGGCGGCATCCGCGAACGCCCGGATCAACGTCGGATCGTCGGTCGTGTAGCGTGGACTGCTGCCGGGGGTGTCGCACTGGCCGTCCGCCATCAAGAGGCCCAGCAGAACCGCCTCATGCTTAGGCCACGCTTCGTTTCCGAAGACGGGACAGGAGCGGGCCGCGGCGATCCGGGCCCCGGGCCGAAGCTCTGAGAGCGGTATCCAGCCGGAAAAAGTCCGGAACGGATGGGTCGCGGTCGCCTTGACCCGGAGCCCGGACCTCGTCGTCAGCTCAAAGACCGGCTGAAACCCGTTGTTCAGATGACCGGTCGCTTCCCGACGGCCCAATTCCCAACCCCCGAGGGAAAGCACCTTGCATCGGCGCTGAGCGACAAAATCTCGAATCGGGAGATATTCCCCGGTGTTGGCGTCCACGACCCGGGTGTCTCCGGCCAAACACTTTCCCATCGTGACGGTGAGGACATTGCGGGGGATCTTGAAATACTCGACGGTCCGGGCCAGCGCAAAGGAGTTGGGGGGGATCACGCACTCCTTCCCCTTGAAGTCCACGAACGACTTCTGATCGAATTTCTTGGGGTCCACAATCGAGTTCCAGACATTCGTGAAGATCTTGAACTCGTCGGCGATCCGGATGTCGTACCCCATTGAGGAGAGCCCCCAGGAGATCACGCCGTCTGAGTTGAGCTTGTCCGAAAAGGGATTGAGCATGTCATACTTCTCGACATAGGCCTTGATCTCCCTGTCGATCAGGAGCTTGGCCTTCGGGCGAGCGGTGATCTCGGATCTCGGGGATGATTTCGGTCGCGCGGCGGTTCCCTGCGGCATCATGACCTCCGTTTATTTCTTGGAATCGGTCCCCGGCACGGAACGGTCCGGCAGGGGCTGATTGTACGATTTGGTCTTTTCCTTCTTGGCGAAGCAATCGGGACAGTTGTACATCGCCTTGGTGGTGATCTTGTTGTAGCCGGAGAAGATCACGACCCGGCTGACCTCCGGCGTCTCCTTGTGGCAGGTGTCGCAGCGCACGCTAGGCGCCCAATCCTTCTCTGACGGCGGCGCTGACCGCCTTGCCGTCGGCCTGAGCGCCGACCTTCGCCATCACCGCCTTCATCACCTGTCCCATCGCCTTGGGACCGGAGACCCCGAGTTCCTGGATCGTCTCGGCGACGACGGCCTTGAGCTTCTCGGGAGCCATTTGCGCCGGCAGATAAGCGGAAAGGAGCTGCTGTTCTCTTTTCTCCTTCTCGGCCTGCTCGGCCCGGCCAGCCTTCTCATAGGCTTCGACCGCCTCCTCCCGCTGCTTGATCAGCTTGCGAAGGACTTCGACCCCCTCGGCGTCGGTCGGCGGCTTGCCGGTCTCCATCTCCTTATTCTGCAGGGCGGCCTTGAGCAGCCGGAGGGCGGAGACGGTCTCCGCTTGCCGGGCTTTCATCGCCTCTTTGAGGTCTTCCTGAACCTTGAGATAAAGACTCATTGTCGTCGCCCCCTTCCCATCCAGAAACTCAAAATCACCGAAATCGCGTAGAGCAGAATGACCGGGATCGCCACCAGGAACTGGTTGAAGCAGTCCGGCGTCGGCGTCACGACCGCCGCCAAAAAGAGGATTCCCACCACCGCGACCCGCCAATGCCGGGCGAGAGTCTCGGGCCGCACCCAGCCGGCACGGGTCAATCCTACCACCACGACCGGCATCTGGAACAGGATTCCGCAGCCGACCGTCAGCCACCCCACGAACCCGACCAGGTTCTGAATGCTGATCATCGGGGTCAGGCGCTCCCCGCCGAAACCCATCAGGAAGTCCAGCGCGACCGGCACCAGGACCCGCCAACCCAGCCACCCGCCCAGTAAAAACAAGCCGAAACTGATCGGGAGGAACAGGACCAGGGGAACCCGTTCGCCGGACTTCAGCGCCGGCCGGACGAAGCGCCACCCCTCCCATGCGACCAGCGGGAAACTGAGGGCCAATCCAGCGAGCAGGGCGATCTTCAGCCGGACGAGGAACGGATCAACGGGATTGATGTAGACGGCCGACCCGACCGGAGCGATGATCCAGTCCAGGATCCGGCCCGAGAAAGACCAACCGGCCGACGCGCCCAGTGCAACCCAGAGGAAGACCCGGAACAGCCGGGCACGCAGCTCCCGAATGTGGTCCAGAAACGGTTCCCGCGGATACGGAAAATCACTCCTCCGAGGATCCGTCTCCACCCTTGAGCGCCTTCTTGAGCTCCTGAACGGCCTTCCCCAACTGACGGGCCACTTCCGGAAGCCGGCCCGCCCCGAACAACAGCAGGGCCACCAGCAGCAGGCCGATCAGCTCAGGCCAACCGAGACCGAACATCAGCCCTCCTTCCCGGCCGGCGCAGCATCCTTCGGCTCCAGGGAGATCAGGTAATCCATCAGCACCTCCAATTCCTCATCGCTCAGTTTCTGCTCCCAAGCCGGCATCCAGAGCGGCGGCGGCGGCTCATCGGCCAGCGCCCGGGCCGGGAAGCGGCCGTGCTGAATGACCTGCTTCAACTCCTCCCGGGTGTAGCCGCGGGAGACATAGACGAGGGTCGGCGCTTCACCCCCGAGATCCATGTTCTTGTTGGGGATCCCGCCCCGCCCGGCGAAGCCGTGGCAGGCGGCGCAGCCGTACTTCTCATAGACCGCTTTCCCATGCTCGACGGAGCTTGCGTAGACCGGCTCAGGCGCCGGCTTCCCGGGCACCTTGAACCGATGCGGCACCGGGAAGATGGGATTGCCGGCCTCAGCCGAGAAGCTGAGCACCAGGGCGGTCAACGCCATCACTTCCTCATCGGTCAGCTCGTAATCCGGCATTGAGGACTCCGGCACCCCGAGGGCCGGATCGGCCGGGGTGACCTTCTGGGGGTCCTTGAAATGCTCGACGATCCAGTCCACGACCGTGTGCTCCCCCTCAACATGGCGGAAATCGAACTGGTGAACATTCTTGCCGGCGGTGTCGGCCAACTCCGGCGCGATCGGGTTGCCCCAGCCGTTGAGGGAGTGACAGCCGATGCAGCCCTTCTCCTCAAACAACTCCCGCCCCCGGACCAGCATCTCAGCCCCCGGGAGGGTCGCGACGTCCCCGTGACAGGAAGCGCAGTTGGCGACGGTCAGCCCCGGCGGCAGCATCGGGTACTCCCAATGCTTCTCATGGCCGTGGCCGGCCTCCACGGTGGTCGCCTGCCCCTGCCCCTGGTGGCAGACCGTGCAGCCGATCTGGGTGAAATCATGTGCGCCCAGGAATCCGTCGATCCCCAGATCCGGATGGGTTGTGAAGGGCTGCGGGGCCTCCTTCATCCGGGGGTTGTCGATCCCCATGTGACAGGTGACGCAGCGATCGGTCCGGTTGAACTCCGGCAGATGAATCTGCCGGATGGCGATGCCGGGATCGGCGGCCGGCTGGCCGGTGATCTGCCGCACCTGCCGGAAGTACTGCACCTGATAACCGCGCCACTCAGGATTGATCTCCTGCCAGCCAGAGACCAGGAAGAACCCGGCCAGCACCCCGGCCGAAATCAGGAACAGCAGATTCCAAATCGAACGGTTACGCATCGGCTAGATGTTCAAGCTCCAGGCCGGCAGGGAGATGAGATATTTAATATCGAAGAAGTTGCGCAGGATGACCTTGACCGGCACGAAGAACATCGCCAGCACGAAGAACATCACGACCCCGTACCGGACCGGCCCGAGCTTCTTGTAGAAGTCCTTGAACAGCAGTTTCGGCAGCCCCATTCCCAGGGCGCCGTAGCCGGCCAGCAGAAGGAAACCGAACCAGTTGGGCGTGTTGCGCAGGCCGGCGGTGGAACTGGGCGGCCGGTGGTGGTTCCAGGCCTCCCACGGCATGTACAGCTCCCAGCCCGGCCCCCGCATGTAGTAACCGATGAAGATCAGTCCGAACCAGAGAACGACCCCGACCGTGAACATCGAGACGGCGAACCGCCGCTCCCGGAAGTTGTAGTAGCCGACCCCCCGCGGGTTCGGGTCCACATAAGGAATCGCCATCAGCCCCATGATAATCAGTGTCGGGAAGACCACGCCGGCAATCCAGGGATCGAAGTAGACGAGCAGCTCCTGCAGCCCCACGAAGTACCAGGGGGCCTTCGAGGGATTCGGCGTCAGGTTCGGGTTGGCCAACTCCTCCAGCGGCGCGTTGGCCAGCAGCGACCAGCCGACCAGGACCATCGTCAGCACCACCGCCGAGACGAACTGGCGGGAGACCAGGTGCGGCCAGGTGAAGACCTTCTCCTGGAGGACCTCCGGATGCTGCTTGTGCCACTCCTCCGGCTGCACTCCCTTGGCCCGTTCTTCCTTCGGCGGCACCGGCACCGCCGAGAAATCGTCCTTCCGAATCCGCCAGAAGTGGACCGCAATGAACATCAGGAAAGCGACCGGCAACAGGACGCAGTGCAGCACATAGAAGCGCAGCAGCCCCGCCTGGCCGACGATCTTGGAGCCCAGCAAAACGAACCGGGCATCCATGTCGGGGCCGACGATCGCCAGCGGCCCTTCCGAACCAAGGATCGGCGTGTTGGCCGCCATGTTGGTGCCGACCGTGACCGCCCAGATCGCCAACTGGTCCCACGGCAGCAGGTACCCGGTGAACGACAAAAGGAAGGTGATCAGCAGCAGGATCACCCCGATCACCCAGTTGTACTCCCGGGGCGGCTTGTAGGCGGATCGGTAGAAGACCGAGATCATGTGGAACATCACGAACAGCACCATCACATGGGCCGACCAGCGGTGCATGTTCCTCAGCAGCCGGCCGAACGGCACGACATAAGCCAGGTCCTTCATGTCCCAGTAGGCGTGCTCCACCGTCGGTCGGTAGTAGAACATCAGCAGGATCCCGGTGACCGTGAGCACCAGGAACAGGTAGAAACTCAGCTCCCCCATCCGCCAGGTGTAGCGGAACGGCAGGGCGGCCGGCCGCACCTTGACCGCGTGGATGTGGAAGAAGACATTGGAAAGGATCATCAGCGACCGGTTCCGGGGGGTGTCCTGGTAACCGTGCCGAAAGATCGACTTCCAGATCTGCGAGGTCCGGATGGCCCGGGCGACCGGGGCCAACCGTTCCTCGAATTTCATCGGTTTGGGGGCGTCAGCCATCCATTACACCTTCAGGTAAGCGTCGGGCCGGTGCCAGTCCTTCGGATCCTTGAACCGGTCGCCGACATCGGTGATGATCTGCCCGTCGTCCGCCAGGGCGACCCGGCACCGCTCCAGCGGCCGCGGCGCCGGCCCTTCGAAGTTGATCCCGCCCCACCGAAAGCCGGAACCGTGGCAGGGGCACTTGAACTTGTTCTGGCCCGACAGCCAGTTCGGGGTGCAACCCAAGTGGGTGCAGCGGGCGTAAATCACATACAGTCCCCCGCCCTGCGCCGGGGTGTCCCGGACCACCCAGATCCGGTACTTCTTCTTGAAGCGGGTGTTGACCTCGCCGGAAGCGTAATCTTCGGGCCGGCCGATTTTGAAGCGGGTCGGCGGGTCGTAAGTGACATTCGGAAGGAAATAGCGCAGGGCCGCCCCGATCGTCCCCCCGAGCCAAAGGAAGAAGCCGCCCCAAGCGGCCAACGTCAAAAACTCCCGGCGGGTGAACCAAAGGTTCCAGACCTTCGTCTCGTCCACCTGCTGCTGCTGGATGGACTTGGGCGGTTTGGCCGGCGCCGGACGGGGGGCCGGCGGATTCGCCGGCGGCGTCGGCTGATCGGGACTCATCGAACGCAACTCACGCGGCTCACAAACTCCTCCAATTGGGTTTCGATGATGGCGTTGCAGGTCTCCACCTCTTTCAACCGGGTCTGCAGGTTGGTGGAGGCGATTCCTTCCAGGTCATCAATATCATACAGATAGACATTTTCCAACTGGCCAATTCGGGGATCCAGATTCCGGGGCACCGAGATGTCGATCAGGAAGAGGGGCCGCTGACGGCGGGCCACCATCGCCCGCCGGGTCTGTTCGACGGTCAACAGGAACCGGTCGGCCGCGGTCGAGCAAATCACGATGTCGGTCTCCCGCAGCGTCTCTTCGATCCGGTCGATCGGCGCCACCCGGCCGGCCACCTTCTCCGCGACCGCCTGGGCCCGTTCGTCGGAGCGGTTGGTCACCCAGATCTCACCGACTCCCTGCGCCTTGAGGCACTGGACCGTCAACTGCCCCATGTGGCCGGAGCCGATCGCCAACACCCGCTTGGTCCGAATGTCCCGGAAGATCCGGCCGGCCAGCTCCACCGCGACCGAGCTGACCGAGACCGCCCCGCGGCCGATGCCGGTCTGGCTCCGGACCGCCTTGCCGGTCCGAAGGGCCGCCTGAAAGAGCCGGTGAAAGACCGAGCCGACCGCGCCGGCCTCGACCGCCTGCGCGTAGGCTGAGCGAACCTGGCCGAGGATCTCCGATTCCCCGAGCACCATCGAGTCCAGGCCCGAGGTGACCCGGAACAAATGGCGGATCGAATCGGGCTGCAGGTGCCAGTAGAGGCGGTCCTCGATCATCTCGGGGGCCACCCCGTGGGTCCGGGCCAGGAACTGCTTGAGGGCCCGCGCCTGGCCGTTCATCTCCGGCAAAACGGTGTACAGTTCCACCCGGTTGCAGGTGGAGAGAATCGCGCACTCCGACACCTTGGCCCGCTGCCGGATCATCGCCAGCGCCTCCGGCAGCCGGTTGGGATCAAACGCCAGCTGCTCCCGCAGCTCGACGGGCGCCGTGTGGTGATTCAGGCCCAAAACAGAGATTTCCATCAGATCAAAAAAGGTGGTGGCGGGTCTGAGCCAGGTGATTGACCCCGCCGATGGTGAGTAAAACCAGCAGGAAAGAGACGACCGAGAGGAAGACGACCCGCCGCCCCTTCAGGCCCGCCGTCAACCGCAGGATCAGGACCAGGCCGTAGGCGGCCCAGGTGATCCAGGACCAGACCTCAATCGGGTCGCCGCTGAAGGGGGCCCCCCAGGCCAACCCGGCCAGCCGGTGCCCCTGGATCATCCCGAAACTGAACAGGACAAAGCCGGCCACCACCGCCAGCCAGTTGAGCCGATCCAACCCTTCCAGCGGCAGCGACAGTCCCCGGAGGGCCCGGGGATCCTTCCGCTTGATCCGCCCTTCCTGCACGAGGAACAGCAGGCCGGTCAATCCGGCTGCCAGGAAGCAGGCCGCGCTCCCCAGGAAGAAGAGGCCGTGCCCGGTCATTTCCAGCCGATCCGTTTTTTCAAGACTTCAAAGTAGGCCTGCATCGCCGCCTCGTAAACCCGCTTTCGTTTGTTGTAGTCCGGAACCGCCTTCAAGATCTTTCCCCGTCCCCGGGCCAACCGCGTGAGCAACCGGCCCAATTCGGGACCGTACCGGCGCTCCAGATCCTTCCGGATCCATTTGGAGAGGGCCGGGCTGGCCCCGCCGGTGGAGATCGCCAGGGTCAACCGGCCCCGACGGACCATCGACGGAACGATGAACGCGCACAACTTCGGCTGGTCCACGACATTGACCCAGATCCGCCTGCGGCGGCATTCCCGGAAGACCCGCTCGTTGACCGGCTGTTGATCGGTGCCGGCGATCACCAGCTCCACCCCCTTCAGATCACCGGGGCCGAACGTCTTGCGGCGCCAACGAACCCGGCCGCCCGCTTTCAGCCGCTTCATGCCGGCCCCCAGGACCGGCGCCACGACGGTGACCCGGGCCCCCGCCCGGACCAACTGTCGGGCCTTGTCCCAGGCGATCCGGCCGCCGCCGATCACCAGACAAGGCCGGTTCTTCAGCTCCAGAAAAACAGGGTAATAAGCCATCCGGTAGGACTCCTATTATCCTCAAATAAAGGGGTTAACTCAAGAGGAGATGGTTTGGTTAACTATATTATATATCCAGATATCGCACTTGAAACAGGATAAAAAATGATCTATGCTGAAGCCGGTGAAACCCCGATGAAAAGGAACGCTCCCCGACTCCTCCCGTTGATTTTGGCGGGCTCTCTGGCCTGGCCCGGTCAGGCCGGCGCCCTGCGCCGCCTGCAGCCGGTCCAAGCCGGCCTGGAAACCGCCCTGGCCTCTCAACTGGAACCTTCACTCGAAGCGTTGGCCCTCCAGTTCCTTCAAAATGCCCGCTCAAGCCGGCAAACCCGTGGTCCAAGGCCGATCCTCCACCACTGGGGACCCGGCCTCGATTCAGACGCAATCCGGGAGCAGGAAAAGGCGCTGGCCGCCGCTTATCGAACCCAGTTGGAGGTTTTCCGCCGACTGGGCCTGATGAAGCGGGTGATCTATTTCCCGATGGGGGCCGACCTCTACCCGGCCGATGTCGCCGACCACCTGCTGGCGATCGACCCCAAAACAACCCGGTCCCGCGTGGACTGGGCCTACGAGAACCTGGCGAGTCGGCATGGCCCCTTCCAAAAGAGTTTGGAGGAGATCCTGAACCAAACCACTTTGACCGAAAGCAAGCTGGGCGGCCCGGGAACAGTGGAAAAAATTGGGGGCTTCATCCGGGAAGCCCGCCTGGCCGGAGAACCGGTCACCCTCTTCGGCAAGGGGATGGGCTGGGTGTGGAATTACAGCGCCATTTTCCAGAGTCAGATCGATCCCCTGCTGGAACCGGGAGACATCGTGATCCTGCCGCCGGATCTCACCATCAGCGCGATCCCGGTCGGTCGGGTTCCCCCGATGAGCGCCCAAGTCCCGATCCTGGCGAAAGTCCTCCAGCACAACGGCTACGCCGACTACTTCAGCCGGCATCCGGTTTCGGAAACCTTCCTTGCCTCCTGGCGCCAGGCCCAGGCCGCCCTGCCGTACAATGACGCTTACCAGATGATCTCCGCGCAATTCAGCGCCGCGGGGCTGGCCCTCCACCTGGCCGAGCCGCTGCAGATTTTGGAAAAACTTCCTCCCGCCGGCGCCGAATCGTCGCCGCCCGATCAAGCCGGACTGGAGACAGACAAGCCGATGGAACCCGTCCCGGTTGAGCTGAGCCAAAAAGACCAAAACAATTATCAAAGACTGCTCGAGATCGTTCGGGAAACAACCGGAACCGATCCATTCGACCAGGGGGAATGGGCCGACCGATTCCGGAACCAAGAATCTCTCTCCTTGAAATTGGCCCAACTCCCCGGCTGGATCGAAATTGAACGGTTCCAATATCCCGATTTTCGAGAGGATGCAGCCCTGAAAGAGCCCATTCCGGAGAGCTTGCTGATAACCGTCGCGCTGATGCCGGGCCATTGGCGGGAAAACGATCTGATTCCCTATCTCTCAACAACCCAGGAGGACATCATCTACCACGACAGGAAAAGGCTCGGGGAAAGAACTATCCTGGGCGAAATCTCGGAACCGATCCGGTTTGATCTGCTCAACCTGCAGGCGCCTCAGGACTTTCCTCGGGAGGCAACCGTCAAATTCTTCCGGATCGAGGGAGGCGTGCTGATCATCCAGACGCAAGCGGAGTCGGCGGCGGAGATGGCCGGCCAGATTCCGGCCGCGCTGGGTCTCACCGCCCGTTTTCTGAAGGAGGAATTCCCGGCCGGCGGGTTGGAGATGAACCTGCCGGCGGTGGAGCGCCGGCGGCCGGACCTCGAGGATTCTGACCGGCTCAGCCGCGCCGCCTAAAAGTTATCAACAACCAGGGACTGTCCCTGATTGTTGATAACTTAGCGGACGAGGTGGTTGGTTAGCTGCAGCAGCAGCTGTTTTGATTCGGAGTCGGGGAAGGGCTTCAGCGCCGCCCGGGCCTGGGCCAAGTAGCGGCCGGCCACCCGGCGGCAGTAGGCCGGCACCTGATGCTTGACCGCCTCCTTCTGCAGGCGGCGGTATCGCAGGCGGGCCTGGTCGGAATCAACCGGGGCAGTGTGGCCGTTCCCATTCCCATTGGCGTGGCCGTTGAAGCACTGCGCCAGCATCCGGGAGGCGCGAGCGCCCGCCGCGTCCCTCAGATAAATCATCGGCAGGGTCACCTGCCCTTCGCTTAAGTCCGTGCCGAGGGACTTGCCCAGCGCCGATTCCTCCCCAACCAGGTCCTGCATGTCGTCCAAAATCTGGAAAGCCAGCCCGAAGTTCAGGCCGAAGGACCGGCAGCGGGCGGCATCCGCCGGCCCGGACCCGCCCAACAGGGCCCCCGCCTCGGCGGCGGCCCGCAGCAGGGAGGCGGTCTTCCACTCGATGATCTTGAGATACCGCTGCCGGGAAAGGTGGATGTCGAACCGGTGCTGGATCTGGGAGACCTCCCCGACGCAGACCAGGCGAGCGGTGTCGGAGAGGAGTTTCAGGACCGCCCCATGGTCCAGCTCCGCCAGCAGACAGAAGGCCTTGGAATAGAGGTAATCCCCCGACAGCACCGAGAGGGTGTCCCCCCACTTGGCGTTGATCGTGGAGAGCCCCCGGCGCAGGGCCGCCCCGTCGATCACATCATCATGCAGGAGGGTCGCAGTGTGGATCATCTCCACCGCGGCGGCCAGCTGCACGACCCGCTTCCGGGCGGCCGGGCGGCGGCCGGCGGGGAAGAGACCGGCGGCGGCGATCGTCAGGGCCGGGCGCATCCGCTTGCCCGGCATCAGCGAGACATACCGGGTCAGCTCCCCGATGAGGCCGGAGCCGAGTTTCAGCTCTTCGACGAAGAGGGCTTGGGTCTCGTCAAGCTGGGGCTGGATCGGCCCGTAGATCTCGGCAAGCCGCATTGTCGTCCGCCTGTTCGTAAACCTTGAGAATCTCGTATTTGGTGTTGCGCTGGGCCGGGAGGCGCCCCGCCCCCCGGATCAACCGCAGCGCCTCCGCCCGGTCCACCCGGTAGACGACGCCGGTGGCTCCGACCACCACCTCGTCGATCAGGATCCCGCCAAAGTCGTTGGCGCCGAAGCTCAGCGCCACCTGGGCCAGTTTCGGGCCCTCGGTGACCCAGCCGGCCTGGATCGAGGGAACATTGTCGAGGACCAGCCGGGAAATCGCGATCACCCGCAGGTACTCCATGCCGCCCGGCGGCGGCAGGGTCAGCACGGTGTGGCCCCGCTGAAAACTCCAGGGAATGAAGGCGGTGAAGCCCCCCCGTTCGTCCTGCAGCTGGCGGATTTTGATCAGATGTTCGATCCGCTCCGCGGCGGTCTCCCCGAGGCCGTAGGTCATCGTCGCGGTGGAGCGCATCCCCACGGCGTGGATCGCCCGGTGGACGGCGATCCAGGTCTGGGCGGTCGTCTTCTTGGGGCTGACCGCGTCACGGACCCGGTCCACCAGGATCTCCGCCCCGCCCCCCGGCACCGAGTCGAGCCCGGCGGCCCTCAGACGGATCAAAATCTCCTCGTATCCCATACCGGTCGCCTTGGACATCGTCTCGATCTCCGGCGCGGAAAAGGAGTGCAGATGGGCCCCCGGATGGGCCGCCTTGACCGCCCGGCAAAGTTCCTCGTAATAGGAGAAGGGGATCGTCGTGTCGAGCCCTCCCTGGAACAGGACCTGGGTGCCCCCCTGCTCGATCAGTTCCCCGACCCGGCGGACCCCCTCCTCGATCGGGAGGCGGTAGGCCTCGGGATGGCCCGGCTTGCGGTAGAAGGCGCAGAAGGAGCAGTCCGCCTCGCAGGCGTTGGCGTAGTTGATGTTCCGGTCGACGACGAAGGTGGCGACATTGCCGGGCCAGCGCTGCCGGCGGATCCGGTCGGCCGCCTGCCCCAGCTCCAGCAGCGTCCCCTGCTCGTAGAGGAACAACGCCTCCTCGGCGCTCAGCCGGCGGCCGGCCGCCGCCCCGTCCAGCAGGGCGCGCACCTGAAACTGCGTCACGAAAAGACTCCCGCCAGGTCGGCCGGATAGGTCGGTTTGAGTTTCAAGGTCCGTCTCCCCTTGCGAATGAAACGGTTCTCGAAACGCTCAGCGCTGCCGGCCGGCAGTTCGCCGATCGACTCCGCCTCCAGCGCATAGCGGAGCATCCCCTTCCAGGCCCGCTGGTCCAGCTCATAGGCGAGACCCGACAGGTACTTCATCAGGAAGGTCCCCTCCCAGGGGAAGGCGCGGCGCATCGCCGCCAGCATCTGCCGCTCATGGCGCAGCCCCCACTCATAGGAATCGCAAAGGATCTCGCCGACCTGCCAGGGGAGCTCCGGATCGGTTTCGGCCACCGAGCGGCGGACCGCCCAGAGGGCGAAGACCGCCGGCAGACGGGTCCACCGAGCCCAAACCTGCCCGAGGTCCCACACATAAAGGGAGGAGGGATCCCCGCCGAAGAGACCGGCCCGGATCTCCTGGTTGGCCGTCAGCGCCTCGTCCCCAATCAGGAGGGCCGCCGGATAGTGATCCAGGATCTCCGGGAACCGCAGCGGGGTGGTTTCCAGAGTCGGATGAAGCTTCTTGCGCTCCAAGAGGATCTTCAGGAGCACCGGGGTCGTCGCCCCCTGATTGCTGACGCCGATCGTCTCGTCCCGCAGTTTCTCCAGCGGTTTGCGGCTGACCAGCAGGACCGAGGCGACCGGCCCGTCGGCCCGGATGCAGAAGCCGGGCACCGGCACCAACTCATCCTGGTGTTCGAGGAACTTGAAGGCCGAAATCGCCGAGGCGGTCAGCTCGCCGGCCAGCAGCCGCTGGTTGAGCCGGGCCGGCGTCTCGGAGACCAGGGTGATCGGCCGCCGGAGCGCCCCCATCTTGATCGCGCCGGTAACCGGCCAGCTGTTGAGGAATTGAATGTCTCCCAGTCGGATGTTTTTCATGCGGCAGTCGGGGCGGCCACGCCCCCCTCCTGGTAGAGTGAGTTGATCAACTGCGGGACCCGGCCCGCCTTGGTGATCATCTCGGTCAGCTCATTCACGCTCGGCGCGTCGAAATGGTCCGCGCCGGCCGCCTTGACAATCCGCTCCTCGAGGTTGGTGGAACCGACATCGTCCACCCCGAAGTCCAACGCCACCTGGATCATCTTCGTCCCCACATAGGTCCAGAGCAGCTTGATGTGGGGGACATTATCCAGCATGATCCGGGAGATCGCGTACACCTTGAGGTCCTCGCAGCCGGTCGTGGGCGGCAGATCAGGGAACTCGGTCCCTTCGGCGTGGTAGGCCAGCGGCACGAAGGCCTGCACCCCGCCGGTCTCCTCCTGCAGCCCCCGGATCGCGATCATGTGATCGATCCGCTCGGCGGCCGTCTCGAAATGCCCATACAGCATCGTCGCGTTGGTCGGAATGCCGTTGAGATGCGCCCGCTTCTGGACTTCCAGCCACCGTTCGCCGGAGATCTTCTCCGGGCAGATGATCTTGCGGACCCGGGCGGCCAGGATCTCCGCCCCGCCGCCGGGCATGCAGTCCATGCCGGCCGCCTTGAACCGCTGGAAGACCTCGTCCACCGAGAGGCGGAACAGCTTGGAGAAGAAGTCGATCTCCACCGAGGTAAAGGCCTTGACCGTGCAGCCGGGGACCGTCTCCTTGAGCATCCGGAACATCTCCTCGTAATACTCCATCGGGAGCTTGGGGTTGAGACCCCCGGTGATGTGGAACTCCCGGACCCCGAGCCGGCCGGCCGCCGCGGCCCGTTCCCGCATCTGCTCGACCGAAAAGGTGTAGGCCTCCCCGTGATCGAGCGGCCGGTAGAAGGCGCAGAGCCCGCAGCTTAAAACGCAGGCGTTGGAATAGTTCAGGTGCAGGGTGTGGGTGTAGTAGGCGTTGTCGCCGTGCTTGCGCTCCCGCACGACATTGGCCAGCGCCCCAAGGGTGAAAAGGTCGGCGTTAAAGAGCCGGATTCCCTCGGCCCGGTCGAGCCGCTCCCCCCGCTCCACCTTGCCGGCGATTTCCGCCAGGGCCGGATCAACGACGGACAGCATCGGCGGCCTCCCCTTTCAGGACCGGCAGGCCGGTCCAGCGGCGGCTGAGTGTATGGGGAATCCCCATCAAATCCAGGATCCGGGCCACGACGAAATCGACCAGCTCCTCCACCGAGGCCGGCGCGTGATAGAAGCCGGGATTGGCCGGCAGGATGTCGGCGCCGGCCTGCGAGAGGGTCAGCATGTTCTTCAGCGCAATCTGGGAGAAGGGAGTCTCCCGCGGCACCAGGATCAACCGGCGGCGCTCTTTCAAGGTCACCTCTGCGGCCCGATGAATCAGATTCTGGGAGACGCCGGAAGCGATGGAGCCCAAGGTCCCCATCGAACAGGGAACGATCACCATGCCGTCGGTCTCAAAGGAACCGCTGGCCAGCGGCGAGGCGAAATCCCGGACCTGTTCTTCCCGGAAACCGTCCGATCCCAACAACTCCTTGAGACTGCCGCTTCCCAGTTCGGTCGCCAGAACCTGCCGACCGGGAGGAGAGACGATCACATGCGGCTCCCGCCCCTGACGGATCAACTCCCGGAGGAGCCGGACGCCATAAAGGGCCCCCGAAGCGCCGGTGACCGCGACAATGGGGTGTTTCATGCAAGATCCAGCAGAGTGAACAAGAATAAAGTCACGGATATCCAACTGTTGATCGTGAAAAACGCCCGGTGGATCTTCTCCGGCCGGGCCGGATCCACCAACCGATGTTCCCACACCAAAAGGATGCCGGCCAAAATCACGCCGACGCCGTACCAAACACCCAATCCGGCCTGTCGGCCGAATTCAGCAAGCCCAAGCCAAGCAAGAAGATGAGCCGCCCGCGCAATGGCCACAGCCCCCTTCGCGCCGAATCGTCCAGGGATTGAATATACACCTTGCTTTACATCGAAATCAAGATCCAAAAGGGCGTAGATGATGTCGAATCCGGCCACCCACAGCAGGACCGCCCCCATCAGGGGAAACAGAGCCGGGTCCCACCGCCCGGTCACCGCCAGCCACCCCCCCGCCGGGGCAGCCGCCAACACCAGCCCCACCCCGAAATGGCAACCCCAGGTGAACCGCTTCAGGAACGGATAGAGGGTAAAGAGAGCCACCGCGACCGGGGCCAACTTCAAGCAGAGGGGATTGAGTCGGGCCGCGGCGAACAGCAGGATGACGGTGCAAACGGCCGCCAGCCACCCCAGGGCCGCCGGAGAAACCCTCCCCGCCGCCACCGGCCAATCCTTCGTCCGGGGGTTCTGCCGGTCCAGCGGCAGGTCCACCAGGCGATTCAGGGACATCCCAGCGGTCCGGGCCGCCGCCATCGCCACCGTCACCCAGCCGAAAATGGACCAGGTTGGGTGGCCGCCGGCCGCCGTCCAGAGCCCAATGTAGGCGAACGGCAGGGCGAACAGGGTGTGCGGAAGCTTCAGCGCCTCGGAGAGATCGCCTAAACGCATCTACCGCTTGGGACGGAAAGCGGCAATGGTGAGAAAACCGGCGATCGCCAGTCCGACCCAGCTGCCCCACAAGGGGATCGTCCGCCCGTTGATCACGATCTCCCAGCTGGAGAAAAGGCGCAGGCCGTGCAGAACGGTCATCAGCCCGAACAGGATCCCGACAATGGTGTTGAAGGTGCTCTGCTTCATGACAGGGTCTCCTCCAATTGTTGGATCAACTCCTTCGACTCCGGGGCGGTGCGGGAGCCCCAACGGGCTGTGATCCGACCGTCCCGGCCGATCAGAAATTTGTTGAAGTTCCATGAGATCGGCCCGGTCGGCTGGGCGGTCTCGGTCAGATATTTGTAGAGGGGATGGATCTGCGTCCCCTTGACGCTGATCTTCGAGAAGAGGGGGAAGGTCACGCCGAAGCGGGCCTGGCAGAAGCTCTGAATCTCTGAGTCGCTGCCCGGCTCCTGCCCCATGAAGTTGTTGGCCGGAAACCCCAGGACGACCAGCCCCCGCTCCCGGTATTTCCGGTAAAGGGCTTCCAGCCCCTGATACTGCGGCGTGAAACCGCACTTGGAGGCGACATTGACCACCAGCAGGACATGCCCCCGGTAATCGGAGAGCTTCTGCTCCCGCCCCTCGATCGTCTTCATCGTGAAGCCGTAGATCCCGACCTCCTCCCCGCTCACAACCCCAGCTCCTTCCAGCGGCGGGTCACCTGGGCTTTGATCTCGGGAGACATCGCGATCACCTCCGGCCAGCCGCGGGGGTGCCCTTCCTCCTTGGTCTTGGCGGTCGCATCAATCCCTATCTTGGAGCCGTAGTTCCACTCCGGGGAAGCGTGGTTGAGGGTGTCCACCGGCCCCTCGACGGTGAAGCAGTCCCGCTTGGGATCAATGTTCATGAAGGCCAGCCAGGCCACCTGGCTCAAGTTCTGCGCGTCCACCCAGGCATCCACGATGATCAGCACCTTCGTGAAGGTCAATTGCCCCAGCCCCCAGAGGGCATGGGCCACCTTCCGGGCCTGGCCGGGATAGGACTTCCTGATCGAGATGATGCAGGCGTTGTTGAACAGCCCCTCGGCCGGGAAGTTCATGTCCACCACCTCCGGCACCATCTTGCGAACCAGCGGCAGGAAGATCCGCTCGGTCGCCTTGCCCAGCCAGAGGTCCTCCATCGGCGGG
>PCVW01000049.1:21764-24191 GCA_002787095.1 Candidatus Omnitrophica bacterium CG11_big_fil_rev_8_21_14_0_20_64_10
GTCACCTGCAGGGCCGGATAGGGCTCGGCCAGGGAGTAGTAGCCGGTGTGGTCGCCGAAGGGCCCCTCCACCTGCTTGGGGGCGTTCAAATCCACGAACCCTTCAATCACAATCTCCGCCTCCGCCGGCACTTCCAAGTCCACCGTGACCGCCGGCACCACCGGCACCGCCTCGGAACGCAGAAAGCCGGCGAACAGCAGCTCGTCAATCCCCTCCGGCAGCGGCGCGGAGGCGGAGTAGACGGTGGCCGGGTCGCCGCCCAAGGCGATCGCCACCGGCATCTTTCCTTTCGGCGTTCCAGCGACGCCGTCCCGGTAATGCTCGGCGGCATCCTTGTGCATCTGCCAGTGCATCAGCAGGGTCTTGCCGTCCACCACCTGCAGGCGGTAGAGGCCGACATTTCGCTGGCCGCTCTTGGGGTTCTTGGTGATCACGCCGCCCAGGGTGATGTAGCGGCCGGCGTCGTTCGGCCAGCAGTGGAGGATCGGCAGGTCGGCCAAGGTCGCCCCCTCTTCCACCCGCCGGACCACCTCCTGACAGGCCCCCTTGGGGACCCGCTTCGGCGGGAACTTCGCCGCCTCGGCCAGCTTCGGGAGGATCGAGAGTTTCTCCATCAGGCCCCCGCCCCCCTTGGGGATCTCGATGAGCTCCTCGATCCGCCGGGCCACATCATCCAGCTCCCGCACGCCCAACGCCATCTCCATCCGGCGCTTCGTTCCGAACAGGTTAATCGCCACCGGCAGCGGCGACCCCTTGACCCGCTCAAACAGCAGGGCCGGCCCGTCCGCCTTCATCACCCGATCGGCGATCTCGGTGATCTCCAGATGGGGATCCACCTCGGCGGCAATCCGTTTGAGCTCCCCCTTGCGCTCCAGTTCCGAAATGAATTCCTGCAGGTTTTTCCAGGCCATCACCGTCGCGTCCCCGTGTAAAGAATCACCACACCGCCGGTCAGCGGGATCGCCTCCACCTCCCGGAAACCGGCCCGCTCCAGCCGCTTCACCGCCTCCGCCGGCGGCGGAAACTGAAAGATGGACCGCCTCAAATAAACAAAGGGCCAGAAGCGGCCGGTCAAGGTCCAGCCCAGCGCCGGGATCCCGGTGGAGAGCCAGACCGTGTGCCCCGCCGAAAGGAGGGGATTGCGCGGCCGGCTGAACTCCAGGATCCCGAACCGCCCGCCGACCTTGAGCACCCGGCGCATCTCCGAAAAGGTCCGATCCAGATCGCTGACATTCCGCAGCGCGAAACCGCAGGTCAGCGCCTCAAACGACCGGTCGGCGAACGGCAGCGCCTCCGCCCGCCCCTGCGCGAAGGAGACATGCCAGGCGGCCAACGGATGCCGGGCCATCGCCCGGCGGCCCCAGTTGAGCATCGGATAGGAGAGATCGAAGGCGGCCACCCGCCCCAGCGGGGCCAGTTTCTCCGCCGCCGCCGCCGCCAGATCCCCCGTCCCGCTGGCCAAGTCCAGCACCCGCATCCCCGGCAGCAGCTTGACGCTCTCGATCGCCCGGGCCCGCCATCCCTGGTCCATCCCGAAACTGGAGACCCGGTTGAACCAGTCGTAGCGGGGGGTGATCGAGTCGAACAGCTGGCGGACGAACCGCTCTTTTTCTTCCGCGACAGCCACCATGAAAACTCCTTTGTGCGGCGGGACTAAGGAAGGAACACGATAGCATGGGCCCTTTCCGACCGTCAAGAAAGGGCCCCCTGTGAATAACGGTTCTGACACCGTCATTCACAATTCGGTGCGGCGGCGGATCGCCTGGAGGGTCTCCCGGCAGAGGAATGCCAGCTCCTCCGGGGTGATCGAGAGGGGGGGCATCAGGATCATCGTGCTGCCGAGCGGCCGGACCAGGATCCCCCGCTCCCTCAAGTCCGCCGAGGTCAGGATCCCCATTTTCTTGGAGAGGGGATACGGCTTCCAGGGCCGTTTCGAGGCGACCAGCTCAATGCCGGCCATCAGCCCCTTCTGCCGGACCTCCCCGACATGGGGAAGCTTCTTGATTGGCGCCAGCTCCCGGGTGAACTGCCGGATCTTGGCCGGCAGCTTGCTCAAGATCCGCTCCCGGCGGAACAGTTTCAGGTTCTCCAGCGCCACCGCGCAGCCCAGCGCGTTGCCGCCGTAGCTGTGGCCGTGAAAGAAGGTGCGAAACTCACTGGTGTCCCCGAGGAACCCCCGGTAGACCCTTTCGGTGGTCAGCGTCGCCGCCACCGGCAGGTAGCCGCCGGTCAGCCCCTTCGCCAAACAGAGAAAATCGGGCCGCACCTTTTCCTGCTCGCAAGCAAACATCGTGCCGGTCCGCCCGAAGCCGACCGCCACCTCGTCGGCGATCAGGAAGATGTCATGTTTGCGGCAGAGCCGCTCCACCCCCTTGAGCCAGCCGGCCGGCTGCATCTGCATGCCGCCGGCTCCCTGCACCAGCGGCT
>PCVW01000026.1:0-1970 GCA_002787095.1 Candidatus Omnitrophica bacterium CG11_big_fil_rev_8_21_14_0_20_64_10
ACCGCCTTCGGCCGCTATGCGGTGATCCCGCACCTGCATGAATTCATCGAGGCCTATCCCGAACTGCAGGTTCAGTTCATCACCTCGGACAGCATGGTCGATCTTGTCGGCGAAGGCGTCGACGTAGGCCTGCGCATCGGCACGCTGACCGATTCCTCGCTGATCGCCCGGCGTCTGACGGCGGTCAAACGGGTCGTTGCCGGCGCTCCGGCCTATTTCGAACGCCACGGCATCCCGCAGACGCCCGACGACCTTGTGCATCACAACTGCCTGCGCGTCAGCTTCGAGACCACGATCAACCGCTGGGAATTCAAAGGCGCCGACGGCCCGCGCATCATGGACGTGAATGGGTCTTTGGTGGTTAACGACGCCTCGCTGCTGTACGACGCGGCGATCGCCGGGGTCGGCCTGATCCGCGCGGCCCAGTTCCTGACCTGGGAGGCGCTCCGCGACGGCCGTCTGATCCCCGTGCTGCAGGAATACGAGACCGAGGAAGGGCGCAGCGTGTTCGCCGTCTATCCCCCGGGCCGCCACCAGGCGCCCAAGGTCAGGGCCTTCATCGACTGGCTGGTCGAGCGCTTCGTCAAGAACCCGCCCTGGGCGGAAAGCCTGGGGGCGCTGGACGGCATGTCATAGGCGGGCGGCACCGCGCCGTCAGCGACCTTGATGTCCGTGGAGGGCGTCCTGTCGTCCCCGGGGTGTTCATCCAGATATAACCGGCATTTCGCCATCACGACCCAGTCGGGCCCCGCGTCCCGTGCAACCCTGTCGCGGATGGCCGGCAGGTCGGCGCGGCAGTCTTCGGTCGATGTCCAGGCCCGGTGCCAGGGTTCGATCGGCGAACAGTAGAGCAGGCCGGGGTCGCAGGAAACGACCAGCAGGACAGCGACGATGGAAGACATGGCGGGATCCTTGGACAAGGCTCTTGGTTGGCGTGGCATCTCATTAATGCAAATGATAATTAATCGCAATATTTATATGCCCATACCGTCTATCCGTCCGATGCGTTGCGCAACGGCCTGCCGCCAATATATCGGCTTGATATAGTATAAAATTGCATGTAGTTTCCGCATCACATTCACCTTGCACAGGATTGGGCGGGCCGCGCAGGCTCTGCTTCGGGAACATGGACGCTAAGACCCTATGCCTGGGCGTGCTCGTAATGGGCGACGCCTCGGGCTATGAAATCCGAAAGATGTTCGAAGAAGGGCCTTTTGCCCACTTCCAGGACGTCGGCTACGGATCCATCTATCCGGCCCTGGCGAAACTGTCCGAGGAAGGCCTGATCGCGGTGACCGATACCCCCGGCGAAGGCCATCCGGACAAGAAGGTCTACGCGGTGACCCCGGCCGGGCGCGCGGTGTTCCGGCAATCTTTGGCGCGGGCCCCCATGCAAGACAAGATCCGGTCCGACGCGGCGTTCCTGATGTTCTTCGCCGAGTTTCTGGACCGGGATCACCTGCACGCGGTCTATGACGACTACCTCGCCTTCTATCGCACGCGGGTCGAGACCATGCAGGGACTGGACCCGGAGGGCGTGCCCGAGGGCCGGCTGTTCGTGCGCGGTCTGGGGCTTGCGTTCTATCAGGCGGTGGTCAGCTACATGACCGAGAACCGCGACCGGTTTTTGAACGCGGGGCCCGGCAAGGCCGACGCGGCGGAATAGGGATACCTTCATGAAACTTCCCCTCAAACCATCCTATATCGCGGCCACGGTTCTTGCGCTGGGCGCCGTCGCGTGGATTTTTTCCGGCAATCTGGAGCAGGCGAAGCGCCACTACGGCTTTACCTCGGCCGCCACTGCCGACCCTGCCGACACTCCCGCCGCCGCCAAGCCGGCCGCCGGTCCTGCGGAGGTCGGGCGCCCCGAAAAGGCGCCGGCCATGGTCCGCGTGCGGCGCATGGAAGCGGCGGAGCGCGTGCGCGAAATCGCCGTCACCGGGCGCACGGACGTCATCCTCGACGCCGAG
>PCVW01000026.1:2029-3111 GCA_002787095.1 Candidatus Omnitrophica bacterium CG11_big_fil_rev_8_21_14_0_20_64_10
GGAAAAGGGTGACGTGATCCTGAAACTCGCCATGGACGACCGCGAGGCGAAACTGCGTGAGGCCGAAGCCCGCCTGGCGTACGAGCGCATCGGTTTCGAGGCCGCCAAGAAACTGACCAAGAAGGGCTTCCAGTCCGAGGTCAAGCTGGCCCAGGAAGAATCGGAACTGGCGCAGGCCAGGGCTGAATTGGCCGCCATCAAGCTGGATGTCGAGCGCACGACCGTGCGCGCGCCCATTTCGGGCTACCTGGAAACCCTGCCCATCAACGTCGGTGACTATCTGAAATCCGGCGACAAGATCGTGGTCATGATCAATCCCGATCCCATCCGCGTCGTCGCGCAGGTGTCGGAGCGGGACGTCCCGAACTTGAAGGCCGGCGATGCCGCCATCGCCCGCACGGTGCAGGGCCAGGACTTCGCCGGGGCGATCCGCTACGTCGCGCAACGCGCCGACGAGGCGACGCGCACCTTTCGGGTCGATGCCTGGCTGGAAAACCCGGACCATGTCCTGCGCGACGGGCAGACCATGGAAGTCCTGTTCCAGGCCGGGCGGGAAAAGGCGCATAAGGTGTCTGCCGCCGTGCTGACCTTGAACGACGCCGGCGAAATCGGCGTCAAGTACGTGGACGGAACCAACCATGTTCGTTTCTCTAAGGTCCGCATCATCGCCCATACGCCCGACGGCATCTGGCTGGGCGGCTTGCCCGACACGGTCACGTTGATCACGGTGGGCCAGGAATTCGTCAGCGAAGGCCAGCTTGTTCAGCCGGTCGAGGAACAGTCCCTGACGGCAGGGAAGGGCAGTCCCGCGTCATGAACGCGCTGATCGACGCGGCGCTCGGCCATGCGCGCACGGTGCTTTTGACCCTGGCGTTGATCCTGGTCGCAGGCACGGTTGCCTACGTGGAAATCCCCAAGGAAGCCGATCCCGACATCAACATTCCCATCATCTACGTGTCGATCACCCACGAGGGCATTTCGCCCGAGGATGCCGAACGCCTTCTGATCCGCCCCATGGAAAAGGAAATGCGCGGCATCGACGGGGTCAAGAAGATGACCGCCAAGGGCTACGAAGGCGGCGC
>PCVW01000026.1:3273-4902 GCA_002787095.1 Candidatus Omnitrophica bacterium CG11_big_fil_rev_8_21_14_0_20_64_10
CGCGAAAACAAAGATGATGTTCGACAACCGCTACGGAACCGGAAGCAGCACCATCGACGGCATAATGCGCGCGACGAGCGTGCTCCTCGCGGGAAAGACGTTCGTCGTCGCGGGTTATGGATGGTGCGGACGCGGCCTGGCGATGCGCGCGAAAGGGATGGGTTCGGACGTCGTCATCACCGAAATCGACCCCACGAAGGCGCTGGAGGCGAAGATGGACGGGTTCCGCGTGATGCCGATGGACGACGCCGCCGCAATAGGCGACATATTCGTCACCGCAACGGGATGCAAGGACGTGCTCGTGAAAAGGCATTTCGAAAGGATGAAGGACGGCGCGATTTGCGCGAACACGGGGCATTTCGACAGCGAGGTTAACGGCAAGGAATTGTACGCGATGGCGAAAAGCAAACGCACGCTCAAGCCGAATCTCGAGGAAATCACGATGAAGGACGGACGGAAGGTCTACTTCCTTGCAGAGGGACGCCTCATCAATCTCGCCGCCGCCGAGGGGCACCCGAGCGAGGTGATGGACATGTCCTTCAGCGACCAGGCGCTGTGCGCGGAATACATAGCGAAGAAGGGCGCGTCCATGCAGAAAAAGGTATACGACGTTCCGGCTGAGATAGACGAGGAGGTGGCGCGCCTGAAGCTCGCCGGCACTGGGACGAAAATCGACGTCCTCACCGCCGAGCAGAAGAAGTATCTGGAATCGTGGAACGAAGGAACATAAAAGCTATTTTGGGTGCAGATGCTGCAGATACCAGCCCACGTATCGCGTCGTATCCCCCAGGTTTTTGCCGCTGATGTTCTGCCAGATGCAGAAATCCGCGTAAAGCCTAAGCGCCTCCGGATTGACGTGGACAATCAGTTTTCGCCCGTGTTTCGCGTGCGCGTCCCAGTCCCCGGGCTTTGCTTTGGATTCGAAACCGCGGACAATACCGCCTAATTCCTTGATTCGTTTGCCGGTAATTTTGCTTTGTGGCATCACAACGCGCCGGTTTCCTGAAGCACTTGTATCTCTTCGAACGAGAGCTTCTCTCCAGCCTTGAACTTCGTGAGAATCGCCTTCGCCTGCTCGCCGAGTTTCGAGCGCATCTCCTTGTCCTTGGCGTCCTTCTCGGCTTTCTCCTTCGCACGTTCGGCATCCGTGATGCGCCTTGCCTCGCCGCGCGCTTCGAGGAATCCCTCGTGCGCATCGTCCGCCTTGTCGCGAACATCTCCCAATTCCTTCAAAACGTCCGCGAGCTTTTCCTCCATCTTGCGCGCCTTCTCAAGCAGGGCGACGCGCTTGGCGTGCTGTTCGTCGGCAAGACGGGCGTGCTTCTCCATCTCCTCGCGGAGCGCCTTCGCCTCCCCGCTCTTGTTGCGTATCGCCTCGCGAAGCCCGCGCATTTCCGCGCGAACCGTCATGTTTCTTGAAGCATTAGGCATCTTCTTGCGCAGTTCCTTGATGCGCTTCGACATCTCCTTCTCCTTCGTCGCGCTGAGCGCCTCGGTCTGCTGAATCCACTCCAGATCCTCGATTCTGCGCATCAGCCTGTCGGGATCCTCCCCGCCGGGCGTGGAAGGCATCTCGTGCATTTCCTTCTGCAAGGCGTCCATCTTCGCGCGCATGCCGTTTATCTCGTC
>PCVW01000028.1 GCA_002787095.1 Candidatus Omnitrophica bacterium CG11_big_fil_rev_8_21_14_0_20_64_10
CGGCCAACACCGACGGCATTGACAACACCGCCTTCGGCGCCGACGCCCTGCGGGACAACACGACCGGCTCGGCCAACACCGCTCTGGGGGCCGAGGCGCTGATGAGCGTCACGACCGGTTCCAGAAACACCGCGGCCGGTTTTCGGGCCTTGCGGGCGAACACCACCGGCTCCGGCAACATCGCGGTCGGCGCCGGCGCCTTGGAGACGCATGCCGCCGGCGACGACAATCTCGCGGTCGGCCGGGAGGCGCTGGCCGCCCATTGGACCGGCTCGGGCAACACCGCGCTGGGCACGCGGGCGCTGGCCTCCAACGAGGACGGTTCCCGCAACACGGCGGTAGGTTATGAAGCCGGTTTTTCGAATATCAGCGGATCCGGGAACATCTTCATCGGCCATCAGGCCGGCTACAACGAGACCGGCTCCGACAAGCTTTATATTCACAACTCAGACACCGCCACGCCGCTGATCTACGGTGATCTGGCGGCCCCCCACCTGATCTTCAACGGGACCGTCGAGGTATACGGCGTTCCGCCGGCCGCCCGTCCCGGTTGGGCGATGGCGATTGACGGCGTGATCCGGGCGACCCGGTTCCACACCTTGTCGGATGGGCGGCTGAAGGCCGACATCCGGCCGATCGGTCCGGTGCTGGACCGGATCGGGGGCCTGCGGGGGGTCGCCTATCGCTGGAAACCGGCGGCCCGGCGGGATCTCGGCCTCTCCGACGGTCCCCAGATCGGCCTGATCGCGCAAGAGGTGGAGGCCCGTTTCCCGGAACTGGTTTCGGTCATGGAACATGGCGGCCGGCGGGTCCGGGCGGTGAATTACGGGCAGTTCTCCGCGGTCCTGGTGGAGGCCTTCAAGGAGCTCAGACAGGAGAACCGGGAGCTTCTCGAGCGGCTGGACCGGCTGGAGCAGTCCCTGCGGCATTCCTCGCCTGCCTCCCTCACCCATAATAAATCGTAACGAATTTTCAGTTTAATATTCTTGACATACCCTCCTTCCTTATATATACTCTTTTCACAGTTTCCCTGATAAATGGCAACCCACATGGAGGCGTTGCAACCATGCGCTCTTTGCTTTTTTCGCTCATCTCCTTTTCCATGATCCTCACCCCGGCGACCCCGGCCTTCTCCGAGGTGTCTTTCTCGGCGGCGACCTTGCGGCAGACCGGTCTGGAATCCTCCGATGCCGGCCGGGCGCAGATCGCCTCCGCCCTCACCGCATCCGGTCTGGAATCGGATTCGGTGGCGGCTCTCCCCGGCTACCTGCCCGCTTCGGAGCCGTTTCGGAAGGGGGATGAGCTGTACATGCATGCCCGTTCGTCGCTTGTCTATACGGTGGATGAGGATCAGAAGGCGATTGGGGAATCGGTCTGGGTCACCGCGCCGGGCGGCGCCCGGTTCCACATTTCCGATGCCTCCCTGCGTGTTTACAGGGTGAGGCGTGATAAAGCCGCCGGGTTGGAGAGCGCCGCGCCGGCGCGGCCGGTTGATCTGGCCCGGTGGCGGCAGACGCCGCTGGTCGGGCTGATGTCGGTCACGGAAGATCGGCACGGCAACGAGGTGTACGGCAATGTCTTCTTCCATGACGGCCTCTGGGACAACGAGGACGCGATGTATCAAGCCTTCGAGGGGGATGGCGCCTCCTCGGTGACCACCAACCAGTCCATCATTTCCAAGAAAGCCCCGTTCTGGAAGGGGCGGGTCCGGGAATATTGGTTGCGGGGGATCCCGCTGGCCGACGCCTTCCAGTTGGCCTATCACTCGGAGACTTCCATCCCGGCCCAGGCGCTGGCTCCCCTGCGCGGGGAAACCGGCGGCGTCCTGGGACAGGTCTCCCAGGAGGCCTCCGCATTGGTCACCGAACTGCAGCCGCTGGTGGACGGCATGCGGCGGATTGATGAGCTCCACGGCACCACCACGCTCCTGACTAAGCTCCCCAGCATCCGGGGAGAGGTTCCGGCCGCCGCCGACTACGACGAAGCCGGTCCCCAGGCGACCCTCAGCCGGGTCTCCGAGGGGCGCAGCGGGAACATCACGCTCGGTTTCTCGGTCCAGCGGTACATTGCCCATTCCAAAGCCCACATCGAGGGGCTCGGGGCGTTGGTCGCGCGGCTTCGGGAGGAAAATGCGACTCAGGGGGATATCGAAGCTGTCCTCCAGAAAGAGTTGGCGAGCGTCAACTGGGTCTTCAGTCTTTTCATGAGCCGGGTGGACCGGCTGCTGGTTCCCTGGTTCGATGAGGCGATCGCGCAGGCCGAGGCGGTCCAGGACGGGGGGCAGGCGGCCGAACTGCGGATGCTCCGGGGCAAGACCGCCGTGGCGCTGGGCCGCTTCACCGGGCAGGTGATGCAGTATGTTTACGGCATCAGCGACCAGTTGAATGACGAGGCCGGCTTCCTCTCGACCGAGGAGCGGGAGGAAGTGGATCAGCTCCGGAAGGCTTTTGCTGAGATGGATTCGAGTTTGGGGGCCAAGCCGCTTAATCTTCTGATCGCCTCCAGCGGGAAGTATCCGGAGCAGGATTACGCGACCGACCTGCAGTATGTCCTTCCCTTCCTGGGGCCCGGCAGTTGGAACACCCTGCCGCCGGCCACCTTCAAGGCGCTGGCGGAGTTTGCCCGGGCTGTTCGGAACGCCGCCCCGGGGCAGGGGCCGGGCGGGGGGGTGACTTTGGAGTCGCTCCAGGCCCGCAACCTGGTCCAGGAGCCCCTTCCATGGGTGGAGCAACCGGCTGGGAACTGGGATGACCTGATTTTGTCGAACGAAGAGACCCGGGAGGATCTTGGGGTTGAGAGCCGCAGCGCCGGTTCGATCCTGAAGCGGACCGAGGAACTGCTGCTGGCCGGCCGGGAGAATTCGGCCGAGCAAACGCTGGCCGGTGTGGGGGTGATCCTCCGGGATCAAGGCGCGGCCGGTTTCGAGAAGGCGGAGCGGGAGGTCGTGAGTCAGCTGGGCGAGTGGTACGCCGAGTTCGACCAGGAGGCGCTGGGCTGGGGCGGGGTCATCGAAACGCTGCGCCAGCGGGACCCCAAGCGGCTGGAGATCACCCGGGTCCTGCCCGACGGCGCTCAGGAGGCGGTGACGGTCCTGGAGGTGGGCGGGGAAATCCGACAATCGGTCGCCGAGCAGATTGCCCGCGGCGTTCTTGCCGGGCAACAGGTGGCCTCCACAGCCGCCCGTTATCTCCTGGATGTTTATCCCTCCTCCGATGGCCCGGGGTCCAGCGCCCGGCTGACGGTCCTGCCGCCGCTCAACGCCGGCCTGGAGAGCGGTGCGGTCGTCGCGGTGGCGCCGCTGGTTTCAGCCGCCCCCGCGCTGGATCAGTCGGCCCGGGAACTGGTGGAACGGGTGCTGGCGGACGCCGATTTGCTTGGACGGCTTCGTATGAATGGAACGGCCGTCGTTTCTGAGGAGCCGGCGGGCGGGGAGCGGACCACGGTTGTGGATCTGGGGCAACTGGATGCGCCGGATCTTCCGGGCCAGATCACCGTCTACCTGCAGGCGGAGTTGTCCCTTCCAGCCGCTTTTCGGAATCAGGTTGAGATCATCTCGATCGGCCGAACCGTCCCGGATGCCGTTGCGGCGTACGGTCGGCGGGCGCCCCAGCCGGGGGATGTCGTCATCCTGAATGAGGACCTGATTCCGGATCGGAATCCGCTGGATCTATACACTCCGACCGCTCCGGATGTTTCGGTGATCGGGGTGACGCCGGAATTTCTCCGGGAGCGCAGTACGACAGATTTGATCGTTCTGATCCTTTCCCACGGCAAGCTCTCGCCGGTGCCGGCAATCCGGTCAATCGAGACGATCGAGGTTCGGGGCCAGGCCTTTGCGGTCGTCCGCTCGGCCTAATCGAGCGGTTGTGGCGGCCGCCGCGGCCGCCCTGCTGCTGGCTCCCTTTGCCCCCGCCTGGGCCCTGCGGCCCCAGGCGGGGCTGGAGGCCCGGCGGACCGAACAGCACTCTCCGCTTCCCTGACGACTTTCTCTGCGCCTTCTCCGGCTGCCGGGTTGGAAGTGGTGCCTGAGGGGCTTCTGCCGGACGACGTGTTTGCCGTGGCGGATCAGGCGCTGGCGCATCCCGATGTCACGACGCTGAGTGTTTGGGCGGGGCCGGGACGGGAGGAACACTTCAACGGGCCGATCAGCCGAGCCATGCTGCTGGAACAGTTGGACTGGGCCCAGGCCGCCTCCGGCCTTCGGCTCTTCCAGGTGATGGCCCGTCCCGGGGGAGGGGGGTATCTCCATTTGCGGGTGGTTCCGGCCGACCCGGCGCTGATTGGGGAGGAGATTCCTTTTCGGATCCGCTCCGCTCGGCTGGTCCAGGTGATTCAGCATCTGCAGCGGATTCCCGGAACGCGGCCGGGGCTTTCTCTCCCCCCGGTTTACAACGATTCCTATCTTTTCCTCCAACCGGATCCGTCCGGCCGATGGCAGTTGGCCGTCTTCCCGGTGGAGGTTCGGGCGGTGGAGCGGGCCGTTGCCCAACTTCGTCCCGCCGCCGGGTTGGAGAGCGGAGTGGATTTTCCGAACTGGCCCATCTTGGAGGACATTCAGCCCGGTGAGTTTGACTTACTGGACCGGCGTCAGGATTCCTCCGCGGCCCTGGCGGCTGTTCCGTCCAGTTCTGTTCGGACGGGAGACTTGTTGGTTTTTGGGCCCGGGATGGAGGATTTAGCCCTTCTGGTCAACCGAATGGCTCCGCAAGATGAAAAGGTCGCGGTCACGACCGGCCTGGAGGAGGAGCGTCTCCTTCAGCAGGCCGGTTTCACCGGGATCACGCTGCGGGCCGATCTCCTGGGCGGTGTAGAGGCTGGTTTGGAGGCGGCCGCCGCCCTCTACCCAGAGATGACCCCTCGCTTCTATCTGGCGGATCAACGGGACCGGCTGCTGGGCTGGTTGGGGGATCTGTTAGGCCGGTACCGGATCCCTGAATCCCTCCTTTCGGTCAATCAGGCCCGGCAGATTCTGCAGGCGCTCGAGCGGTTCCGCTCCGCTTAGCCCTTCCCTTGACCGGCGGTTCCGCCCGGTGCTAGAATCAGTCCCTCGGCTGGTTTTCGTGTGGTTCGGCCGAGCCGCAACTCGTTGATCTTCTTTTCATTTACGGCTGTGATCCCCCTGTGCTGATGGGGAGGGAGGTTCTTTTCGATGGGTTCACTGAAGCCCGGCTGGTGGATTGCTTTGCTGGGTGTCGGGATCGCTTTGTTGTCGGTCGGTTACGGCATCGGGATGCGGGCCGGGGAGCAGGCGGCCCGGCAGAGCGCCCACTTGGCGCCGGCCGGCGCGCCGTTGCCGACGATCCAGATCGAGCCGATCCAGCCGCAGGAAGAGCTGCGGGCGATCGCACGGGAGGTTCCCGCGATCGAGCCGGACCGCAGTGGTCCGGCCCCGGAGCCGCCGGCGGAGGCGACCGCTTCCGATTCGGAGTCTCCCGAGCGGATCAAGCAGGTTCAGACGGCCCTTCAGAAGGCCGGTTTCAGCCCCGGTCCGGCCGACGGACGGCTCGGTCCCCGGACCCGGGCGGCGATCAAGGACTTTCAGATGACGCATGGCCTCCAGGCCGACGGGAAGGTGGGGCCCAAGACATGGGAAAAAATGGCCAAGTATCTTGGCGAAGGAGCATAAGCGGATGAAACGGTGGATCGCGGGTTTGGCGGCGGTGGGGCTGGGGCTGGCGGGGGCCGGCTGCAGCGTCAATTTTTACGCGGGGCGGGCCAGTGACGCCAAGACGATTGAGGAGCTCAAGAGCGAACTGGAGCGGCTTCGGGCCCAGAAGAAGCAGGAGGCCAATCAGCTGGAGGAGACCAAGCGGCTGCTGGAGCAGCGGCTGCGGGACGAGATCGGCCGCAACCAGGTCAAGCTGGAGATGGCCGAGCGGGGGCTGGTACTGACCTTCGTCGCCGAGGTGCTGTTTGACTCCGGCAAGGCGGTCCTCCGCTCCGAGGCGACGAAGTCGCTGGGCAAGGTGGCTGGCGTGATTACCGAGAAGGCGTCGGACCGGAACATCGGCATCGAGGGACATACCGACAATGTGCCGATCAGCGTCTCCGGCTGGAAGTCCAACTGGGAGCTTTCCACCGCCCGGGCGATCTCGGTCCTTCATTTCCTGGAGGAGAACGGCGTGGCGCCCGACCGGCTGGTTGCCTCCGGTTACGGGGAGTACCGGCCGGTTGCCGCCAACGACGCCGCTGAGGGGCGGCAGAAGAACCGCCGGGTGGAGATCGTGATCCTTCCCAAGGAGTGGACCGAGCGGGAGCGGGAATTGATCCGAGAAGGCATTCGTTCCAACGAGCCGGAGCTGGTGGAAAAGGCCTCCGCGCTCGAAGGCTACAAGTAACGCTTTGACGCGGCCGGCATGAGTTCCCGCGGTCGAGGCGTCCTGCTTTCCCTGACGCTGGTGACGCTGGCCGCCCTGATGGTGGCCTTCGGCTCCACGACCAAGGTCCGCAGCGAGACGGCCGATCTGGACGCCCTGCAGAACCGGGTGGCGGCGCTGGAGCGGCAGATCAGCCAACTGGAGGGGGAACTGCAGAAGATGGATCGCTCCAAGCAGGAGCTGCAGGGCCAGTTGAGCCGGGCCGAATGGGAGGCCAAGCGGCAGTCCCGTCTCAGCCGCCGCTACGAGCGGGTGCTGACCCAGGTCTCCCAGGCGCTCGACCAGCTTCCGGCGAACGATCCCGCCGCCGAGGCCCAGGCCCCGTAGTTTTTCCGGAGGGCTTCCCGCCATGCCCGTCAAATCCGTTTCCCGAAAGGTTCAAGGCGCCCTGGACCGCAAGCGGCTTCCCCGGCATGTCGCCGTGATCATGGACGGCAACGGCCGCTGGGCCGCCGCCCGGCATCTGCCCCGCGTCATGGGCCACCGGGCCGGCATCCGGTCGGTGCGGGCGGTTGTGGAGGCGGCCCGGGAGTGGGGGATCCAGGTGCTGACCCTCTATGCCTTCTCCCGGGAGAATTGGAAGCGCAGCGCCGCCGAGGTTTCCACCCTGATGCGGCTCCTGGACGAGTACCTCCGACGGGAGCTGGACAACATGATGCGCAACGGGATCCGGCTTGGGGTGATCGGCGAGATTCAGGGACTGCCGGAGAAGGTGCAGGCCCATCTTGAGGAGGTCATGAAGGCCACCGCCGGCAACCGGCGGCTGCGGCTGAACCTGGCGCTGAACTACGGCGGCCGGGCCGAGATCCTGCGGGCGGTCCGCTTAGCGATTGCCGAAGCGCAGGCCGGCCGCTTGAAACCGGAGGAGTTGGATGAAGCGGCCTTCAGCCGGCTGCTCGACACCGGCGATCTTCCGGATCCGGATCTGTTGATCCGCACGAGCGGGGAATCCCGTGTTTCCAACTTCTTGTTGTGGCAGATCTCCTACGCGGAGTTGTATTGGGCGCCGGTCCTTTGGCCGGATTTCGGGAAGGAGGCGTTCCATCAGGCGCTTGAGGAGTTCCAGAAGCGGGAAAGGCGCTTCGGCGGCCGATGACCCCGCCCCTCCGGTTCCCGCGCCGTCGGGTGCAGGGCGACTGCGTGGACTTCGACGGCGCCTGTGCCGAGCCGTCGCTCGGCACAGTCCCGCCCCTGGATAATGCTGGATACTGGATGCTGGATGCTGGAGAATGGTGCGTGTGTCGTGGGCGGGATGGAACCGGAGGGGCGGGGTGATTCCGGCGCTGCGTCGGATCGTGGCCGGCGGCGGCCTGCTCGCGGGGGTCGCCTGGGTGATCTTCGGCGCCCCGGTCTGGGTCTTCGCGGCGGTTACGACCGCGCTGGTTTGGGGCGGCTTGAGGGAGTTCTTCGCGATGGTCGCCCGCAAGGGGATCCAGATCGAGCGGGTGATCGGCTACGCGGTGGGGCTCTCGATTCCGCTCTCGATCTACGCCTCCTTCGAGCCGACGAAGGGATGGGAGCTCTTCTTCATCACTGGGGCGTTCCTGACGATCTTCACCCTCCAGTTGACCCGGCGGGAGAGCTCCCAGGCGATCGTCGGGATCTCCACCGCCCTGTTCGGGATCTTCTACATCTCCTGGTGCTTCTCCTTCCTGATCAAGCTGCGGTTCCTCGAAGGGCCGGGGTTGCCGGGCGGAGCCTGGCTCGTCGCCTTCCTGATCGGGGTGACCAAGGGGGGGGACATCGGCGCCTACGGGATTGGGTCGCTGATCGGCAAGCATGCCCTGATCCGGCGGATCTCTCCCTCGAAGACCTGGGAGGGGACGATCGGGGGGCTGTTGGTGAGCGTCCTGGTTGCTCTGTTGTTCAGGCCGGTCCTGCCTGCCGTCTCTTTGCAGGAGTTGGTTGGGTTGGGACTTCTGCTCGGGGCGGTCGGTCAGATCGGCGACCTTTCCGAGTCGCTGATCAAGCGGGACTGTCAGGTCAAGGATTCCGGCCGGTTCCTGCCGGGATTGGGCGGGGTGCTGGATGTGCTGGACTCCCTCCTGTTCTCGGCGCCGGTCTTTTATTTTTTCGTGCAGCATTTCTGGACGGGGTGAGATGAAGCGGAAAAAGATCGTTCTCTTGGGTTCCACCGGCTCGATCGGGGTCAGCGCCCTGCAGGTGGTCGCCGAGCATCCCGAGGCATTTGAGGTGATCGGGCTGGCGGCCGGCCGCTCCGGAGAACGGCTGGTGGAGCAGGCCCGGCAGTTCAGGGTCCGCCGGGTGGCGGCGGCCGACCCGGCCGCGGCCGCCGCGCTGCGGGGGGCCTTGCCGGGCGGGGTGGAGGGGTCGGCCGGACCGGAGGCGGTCGAGGCGCTGGCCGGTTGGCCGGAGGCGGACATCGTGGTCGTCGCGATCACCGGCGCGGCAGCCCTGGGGCCCGCCCTGGCGGCGATCCGGGCCGGCCGGCGGGTGGGACTGGCCAACAAGGAAACTCTTGTGATGGCGGGGGGGCTGATGATGCGGGCGGCCCGGGAGAGCGGCGCTGAACTGATCCCGATCGACAGCGAACACTCGGCGATCTTCCAGTCGCTGCAGGGGAACCCCCGCGGGCGGGTCCGGCGGATTTGGCTGACCTCCTCGGGCGGGCCGCTTCGGGAGGTGCCGGCCGAGCGCTTCTCCGCACTTACGAAGGCGGAGGTGATGAACCATCCCCGCTGGAAGATGGGGCCCAAGATCACGGTGGACTCCGCGACGATGATGAACAAGGCGCTGGAGGTGATCGAGGCCCGCTGGCTGTTCGACCTGCCGGTCGAGAAGATTCAGGTCCTCGTGCACCCGGAGGCGGTGGTTCATTCGATGGTGGAGTACCTCGACGGCTCGGTGATCGCCCAGTTGGGGGTGACCGACATGCGGATCCCGATCCAGTACGCCCTGACCTATCCGGATCGGCTTGCGCTCAACCTGCCGCCGCTGGATCTCGTGGAGTGGGGGCGGCTGCATTTTGAGGCGCCGAACCCGGAGAAATTCCCGGCCCTCCGGCTGGGGGCTGAGGCGGCCCGGATCGGCGGGACGCTGCCGGCGGTCTTCAACGCCGCCAACGAAGCGGTCGTGGAGGCCTTCCTGAATGATGGGATTCCCTTCACGGCGATTCTGCCTCTGGTCTCCGGCGTGGTCGAGTCCCATCGGCCGGCCGCCGATCCGACTCTCGCGCAGATTCTGGAGGCGGACCGCTGGGCCAGGGAACAGGCCCAAATCCGTTTAACTGAGGGAGCCAAGGCGAAATGAATCTCCTGGCGGTCGTTTTCACCTTCGCGACGATCATCTTCGTCCATGAACTGGGGCATTTCCTGGTGGCCCGGCGGATGGGAGTGAAGGTGGAAGTCTTCTCGCTGGGCTTCGGGCCGCGGCTGTTTAACTGGGTCCGGGGGGGGACTGAGTACCGGGTTTCCTGGATTCCGCTGGGCGGTTTCGTGAAGATGGCCGGCGAGGAGGGGGTGGCCGGGGCCGGGAATCCCTGGGAATTCCGGGCCAAATCGGTCGGCCAGCGGATCGGGATTGCCCTGGCCGGTCCGATCATGAACTACGCATTCGCTTTCGTCCTGTTCGCCGCCCTCTTCATGGTTGGGGGGCCGAGCATTACCCTGCCGCTGGCGCCTCAGATCGGGCAGGTGGTGCCCGGTTTTCCGGCGGCGGAGGGGGGAATCCTTCCCGGCGACCGGGTGTTGGAGGTGAACTACCGCCCGGTGACCCGATGGCGGGAGGTGGTCGAGGCGGTTTCCGCCGAGACCGGAGAGGTGGCCTTCCTCTTGCGGCGGGCGGATCAGACGGTGACGGTCACCCTCCAGCCCCGGGTGGAGGAGGGGGTGGATCGGGAAGGGAAAACGGTCCGGGTCGGGCGGGTCGGGATCGTCCCCAAGCACCGTTTTCCTCCCCACATCGCCTTGGTCCGGGCGGCGAAGGAGGTGTGGAACCTGAATATCATGACAGTCCAGGGGATCGCCCAAGTGGTGACCGGCCGGCGGCCGATGGGGGAGTCGTTCGGCGGGCCGATCCGGATCTTCATGTGGACCTCGCAGGCGGCGGACTTGGGCTGGATCTACCTCTTCCAGTTCATTGGGGTGATCAGCGTGGCGCTGGGCTTCTTCAACCTGATTCCGATGCCGGTCCTGGACGGCGGCCACATCCTTTTCCTGGCGATTGAGGGGCTGCGGGGCCGGCCGTTGTCGGTCCGGGTGCAGGAGGGGCTGACCTGGGCCGGTTTGAGCCTGATCCTCCTTTTGGTCCTGACGGTCACCTACAACGACATCCTCCACTCCGGGATTGCCGAGAAGGCGGCTGGTTGGGCCCGGCAGGCGGCCGGGCTTTTCGGCGGCTAGCCCTGTTATACTGAGTTTCTGATGAAGACGACACCCGCTTCAACCACCGCATCCACTCAGGTTCGCCGGCGGACCCTGCCGGTTCGGGTCGGGACGCTCACCATCGGCGACGGCGCTCCCATCGCGGTGCAGTCCATGACCACCACCAACACCCGGGACATCGCCGCCACCGCCGCGCAGAGCAAGGCGCTGGCCGAAGCCGGCTGCGACCTGGTTCGGATCACGGCCCAGACCACGGTGGAGGCGGGGGCCTTAAAATCCGTCCGGGAGCGGCTGGCTGCCGACGGGGTCCGGGTGCCGCTGGTGGCCGACATCCACTTCAACCCCAAGTCGGCCCTTGAGGCGGCCGAGCATGTCGAGAAGGTCCGGATCAACCCGGGCAACTTCATTGACTCCAAGCGGTTTGCCCAGCGGGAATATACCGACGCCGAATACGCCGAGGAGGTCCGCCGGATCGCCGAAGGGGTCCGTCCCCTCGCAGAGAAATGCCTGAAACTCAACCGGGCCATGCGGATCGGCACCAACCACGGCTCCCTCTCCGACCGGATCATGAACCGCTACGGTGACACCCCGCTGGGGATGGTGGAGTCGGCGATGGAGTTCGTGCGGGCTTGCGAGGCGGTCGGCTTCAAGAACTTCCTCCTGTCGATGAAGGCCTCCAACCCGGTGGTGATGCTGAATGTCAACCGGCTCCTCGTGGAGACCCTCGAAAAGCACGGCGCTCCCTATCCGCTGCACCTGGGGGTCACCGAGGCGGGGGAGGGGGAGGATGCCCGGGTCAAGTCGGCGATGGGGATCGGGGTGCTGTTGGCCGAGGGGATCGGCGACACGATCCGGGTCTCCCTGACCGAGGACCCGGTGGAGGAGGTGCCGGTGGCCCGGGCGCTGGCGGCCTGGGCTCAATCTCGCTGGCAGTCGAGCAAAATCTTGCCGCCGCCGCTGAATCCCTTCGCCTGGGTCCGGCGCAAGAGCGTCTCCGCCCTTTACGGGATGACCGCCATCGGCGGGGAAGAGCTGGTCAAGGTGGGGCTGGTGGCCGGCGACCACCCGCATCCCCGCTCGGCTGGGACCGCCGACGCCCCCTGCGAGTTCGTCCTGGATCTCGGTGAGGGGACTGTCCCCCCGCCACAAGACCGGCGGGCAGGCGCAGGGGGACTGTCCCCAGACGGGAAATTCCATGTTGTGCAGTCGGATGAACTGCTGGCGGCCGGCCGGGAAACGGCCCGGTGCCTGGCCCAAAGCGGCGACGAGCGGCCGATGATTTTGGTGTGGGACGCTCGGAAGTTCGAAAATGACGACCTGACCTTCCTGATCGAAGCGGCGGTGCAGGGGGGGGGGCTTCTGGTGGACGGGATCGGGGACGCGCTGGCGATCCGTTGCCGCTTCCCGGCCCGGCGGGCGCTCACGCTTTCCTACGCCCTGCTGCAGGCGGCCCGGGTCCGCTCGACGCGGGCCGAGTACATCGCCTGTCCCGGCTGCGGCCGGACCCTCTTTGAGCTGGCGCCGACGACTCAGGCGATCAAGAAACGGACCCACCATCTCAAGGGGGTCAAGATCGCGATCATGGGCTGCATCGTCAACGGCCCCGGCGAGATGGCGGACGCCGACTTCGGCTATGTCGGCGGCTCTCCCGGCACGGTCAATCTGTATGTCGGCAAGGAGGTCGTTGAGCGGGGGGTTCCCTCCGCGCAGGCCCCCGACCGGCTGGTCGAGCTGATCCGCTCCCACGGCAAATGGATTGAGCCCTGACGATGCGCTGGTCTGAGACCTACATTCCCACGCTGAAGGAGACGCCGGCCGAGGCGGAGATCGCCAGCCACCGGCTGATGCTGCGGGCCGGCTTGATCCGCAAGCTGGCCGCCGGCACCTACAGCTATTTGCCGCTGGGCATGCGGTCGTTGGCGAAGGTGACCGCGATCATCCGGGAGGAGATGGAGGCGGCCAGCGTGCGGGAGGTGCTGCTGCCGGCCCTCCAGCCGGCGGAGCTGTGGAAGCGTTCCGGTCGGTGGGAGACGATGGGGCCGGAGATGATCCGCTTTAAGAACCGGCATGGTCGGGACACGGTGCTGGGTCCCACCCACGAGGAGGTGATCACCGACCTGCTGGTTGGAGAGGTTCGCTCCTACCGGGACCTGCCGAAGAACCTCTACCAGATCCAGACCAAGTTCCGGGATGAGCCCAGGCCCCGCTTCGGGGTGATTCGCTCCTGCGAATTTCTCATGAAGGACGCCTACAGCTTCGACCGGGACGCCGAAGCGCTGGAGAAGCGGTACCGCCGAATGTTTGAGGCGTACGAGACGATCTTCAAGCGGTGTGGTTTGAACACGATCCCCGTCGAGGCCGACACCGGGGTCATGGGAGGAGACGACTCCCACGAGTTCATGGTGCCGGCCGGCTCCGGCGAGGACACGATCGTGCAGTGCGCTGGTTGCGGGTACGCCGCCTCCAAAGATCGGGCCGCCAAGAAGCTGGGGGTGGAGATCCAGGAGGGGGTGGCTTGTCCCAAGTGCAAAAAGGGCATGAAGCTGCTGCCGGCGATCGAGGTGGGGCACATCTTCAAGCTGGGGACCAAGTATTCTGCGGCCCTCGGGGCCGCCTTCTTGGATGAGGCGGGGCAGTCGAAGCCGATCATCATGGGCTGCTACGGGATCGGGGTGACCCGCCTTTTGCCGGCGATCATCGAGACCCACCACGATGAAGCGGGGATCCTTTGGCCGGTTTCAGTGGCTCCCTATCCGGCGGTGATTGTTCCGCTCAAGATCAGCGATCCGGCGCAGGCGGGGCTGCCGGAGCAGGTGGAGCGGGAGCTGACCGAAGCGGGGGTGGAGTGCCTCCTGGATGACCGGGAGGTGTCGGCCGGAGTGAAGATGAAGGATGCCGATCTGATCGGATTTCCAATTCGTATCCTATTGAGCGATAAGACATTACAGAAAAATTCAGCCGAGGTGAAATTCCGGGGAGAGGCAGAAGCGACCCTGGTTCCCCTGACGGAGCTGCTGCAGCAGGTCAAAAAGCGGGCTTGACGGGCCGCCCCTTCGGGCGGATAATGGGGCTGGTTCTGGTCTTTCCAGAACCGGCTTTTTTTATGGTGTTTTGACCCTGTTTTTCGGGGTTCGGCCTTTTTTCACGGGCCGGAGCCGGGGGGCGGGGTGTTCAGTGGGATAGGTTTCAGCGTCCCACTTTTTTATTCTGAACCGATGACGGGTGGGGCGATGGTGGATCTCGAGGCCTTGAAAACGAGACTGCGTCAGACGGCTGAACCGTTGATCCAGGGCCGCCGGGCGGTGCTCGTGGAGTTGATCTGCCGTTTCGAATCGGGCCGGTTGGTGGCCCGGTTCCTCGTCGACCGGGGAACCGGGATCTCCATCGGAGAATTGGCCGAGATCAACCGGGCGATCGGCGCCCGGATCGAGGAAGCCGGACTGATGGAGGGGCCGTACCTGCTGGAAGTGAACTCTCCGGGGTTGGACCGGCTTCTCAGGAGCGAAGCGGATTTTCAGTCGGTGGTGGGCCGCCGCGTCCAGGTGACCGAGGTCGCCGACGCAGCGAGCGGCCGGACACGGGAACATTCTGGAAAATTGATCGGCGTGGGGGAGCAGATCATCTCGCTGGCGTTGGATTCCGGCGAGGTGGTTCGAATCGGCTTGAATGCCGTCTCCCGCGCGGCACAGGAAGTGACCCTATGAACAGTGAATTGATGACGGTGCTGGACCACCTGACCCGCGAGAAGGGGATTGACCGGGAGGTCGTGATCGAGGCGGTGGAGGCGGCCCTTGTCTCGGCCGCCCGCAAGGCGCTTGGCTCCGAGACCGAGGAAGTGGATGTCAAGATCGACCGGAAAACCGGGACGATCAAGATCCTCGCCGCCGGCAAGGAGATTTCGAAGGCCGGTTTCGGGCGAATCGCCGCGCAGACCGCCAAGCAGGTGATCTTCCACAAGATCCGGGAAGCGGAGCGCAACGCCGTCTATGTCGAGTTCTCGCCGAAGGCCGGCCGCCTGATCACCGGCACAATGCACCGGTTCGACCGGGGGGCGATCATCGTGGAGCTGGGCCGCACCGAGGGGATCCTCCCCAAGCGGGAGCAGTCCCCGAAGGAATCGTTCCGTCCGGGCGACCGGATCCGGGCCTACTGCGTCGAGGTCAACAAGACCGCCAAGGGACCGCAGATCATCCTCTCCCGCTCCCATCCGGAGCTGGTCCGGGAGCTGTTCAAGCTGGAGGTGCCGGAGATCGCCCAGGGGATCGTGGAGGTCAAGGCGATTTCCCGGGAGGCGGGGGACCGGGCCAAGATTGCGGTGACCTCCAAGGAGGAGAAGATCGACTGCGTCGGGGCCTGCGTCGGGATGCGGGGGACCCGCGTCAAGGACATCGTGCGGGAGCTGCATGGCGAGAAGATCGATATCATTCGCTGGGAGCCGGCCCTCAAGGATTTTGTGTCCGCCGCGCTGGCGCCGGCCAAGGTGGCTGAGATCCGGGTCTCTACTGATAAGACACGGGCCGAGGTGATCGTGGACGACGACCAGCTGTCGCTGGCGATCGGCAAGAAGGGGCAGAATGTCCGGCTCGCCTCCAAGCTGACCGGGCTGGAGTTGGATGTCCGTTCCCGGGCCCAGATTGCGATTCTTTCGAAGGCCTCGATCGCCGATCTGTCGGGGGTGGGGCCGAAGACCATCGAGCTGCTGGAGGCGGGCGGCATCCATTCGGTCGGGGACATCGCCCGGGCCGACCTGGCCGACCTGATGGCGGTCAAGGGGATCGGCGAGAAGACCGCTCAGAAGATTCTGGAAGAGGCCCGCAAGATGATGGCCGTGCTGGAGCAGGAGGCCTTCGCGAAGGCGGAGGCGGCGCAGGCGGCCGCTTCAGTGGAAGGGGCGGCGGAGACGGTGGAACAGCCTGCCGAGCCGCCGGCCGCGGAAGCTGTTCCGGAAGCCGCCGAGCCGGCTGTCGAGAAAACGGCCGGAGAAGCTGTTCAGCCGGAGGCGCCCGCTCAGGAGTCGGAAGCGGAAACTCAGCCGGAGGCCGAAGCGGAGGAGGAGCCGGAAGCGGACGAAGGGGACGAGGACAAAGAGAAGAAGGAGTCCTGATTGAGCATGCGGGTTCATGAGATCGCCAAGAAGCTGAAGGTCACCTCCAAGGAGGTGATTGTCCTCCTCAAGAAAGAGGGGGTCAAGGCGGCCTCCCCCATGACGAACATCGAAGAAGAGACGGCCAAGAAAATTTTGTCCGCCCACAAGCCGGCTCCGGCCAAGGCCGCCGCGAAATCCAAGCCGGCGGCCAAATCGAAGACAGCCGCTCGAAAACGGGCGGCCTCTCTCCAGCCCGCCGCGGCCCAGCCTGTTGCGCCGGCCCCGAAGCCGGCGGCCCCCATTCAGCCCGTCGCGGCCCAGCCGGCTGCGCCGGCCCCGAAGCCGGCGGCTCCCGTTCAGCCCGTCGCGGCCCAGCCGGCTGCGCCGGCCCCGAAGCCGGCGGCTCCCGTTCAGCCCGTCGCGGTCCAGCCGGCTGCGCCGAAACCGGCCGCGCCGGCTCCGAAGCCGGCCCCGGCCAAACCGGCGCTCAAGCCGCTGGAGTTGCGGATGCCGCTGACGGTCAAGGAGCTGGCGGAGAAGTTGTTCATCTCTCCCGGCGATGTGATCAAGAAGCTGATGGGGCTTCGGATCATGGCGACGATCAACCAGCTCATCACCGAAGAGACCATCGAGAAGGTGCTGCCGGCCTACGGCTACGAGCTGAAGAAAGCTCCTTCGCTGGAGCAGCGGCTGGAGGCGTTCCATCAGGAGGAGGATGATCCGGCGTCGCTGAAGCCCCGTCCGGTCGTCGTCACCCTGATGGGCCATGTGGACCATGGGAAAACCTCACTGCTGGACAAGATCCGGGAAACCCGCGTGGCCGCCGGGGAGACCGGCGGGATCACGCAGCATCTGGGCGCCTACCAGGTGAAGCTCCCCAAGGGGGCGATCACCTTTCTGGACACCCCGGGGCACGAGGCCTTCACGGCGATGCGGGCCCGGGGGGCCCATGTGACCGATGTCGTCATCCTGGTCGTGGCCGCCGACGACGGCGTGATGCCGCAGACCCAGGAGGCGGTGGATCACGCCCGGGCGGCGGAGGCGACGATCGTGGTGGCCCTCAACAAGATCGACATGCCGGGGGCCAATGTCGAGAAGGTCAAGCAGCAGCTGGCCGGGATGGACCTGGCTTCCGAGGACTGGGGCGGCAAGACGATCGTCGTTCCGGTCTCGGCGAAGACCGGCCAGGGGGTGGATCAGCTTTTGGAGATGATGCTGCTGGAAGCGGAGCTGATGGAGCTGAAGGCCAATCCCGACCGCCCGGCCCGGGGCTACATCCTGGAAGCGGAGCTTTCGAAGGGGAAGGGGCCGACCGCGCATGTCCTCGTCCAGAACGGAACGCTGCGGGTCGGCGACATCGTTGTCAGCGGTCTGCATTGCGGCAAGGTCCGGGCCCTGTTGGACGAGCACGGCAAGGGGCTCAAGGCCGTGGGGCCCTCCTCGCCGGCTGAACTGCTGGGGCTCTCGGGCGTCCCGGTTTCCGGCGAGTCGTTCTTCGTCGTGCCGGATGAGCGGCAGGCCCGGGAGCTGACCGGCGGCCGCACCGAGACCCGCAAGCTGCAGGATCTCAAACCGGCCCGCCGGGCGATGACCCTCGAGGATTTCCAGACCCATCTGCAGGCCGGGGAGATCCGCAGTCTCAACCTGATTCTCAAGGCGGACGTGCACGGTTCGGCCGAAGCGCTCAAGGACACCCTCGCCAAGCTTTCCACCGACAAGGCGGAGCTGAGGTTCCTGCATGTCGGGGTCGGGGACATCACCGGGCCGGACATCCTGCTGGCCGAGGCTTCCGACGCGGTCGTGATCGGCTTCCATGTCGGCGCCACCCCGGAGGCGGAGGAGTTGGCCAAGCGGGAGCAGGTGGACATCCGGCGCTACGGGATCATTTACCAGGCGGTCAGCGACATCCGGGCCGCGCTGGAGGGGCTGTTGGAACCCAAGCGGGTCGAGCAGGTGGTCGGCCGGGCGAAGGTGCTGCGGGCCTTCAAGGTTTCGAAGGTCGGGACCGTCGCCGGCTGCCAGGTCGTCAAGGGGAAGGTGCTCCGGGGGCTCGTCGGCCGCGTTCTGCGGGGCGGGGCTTCGGTGCATGAAGGGAAGATCAGCTCCCTGAAGCGGTTCAAGGATGATGTCCGGGAGGTGGCCGAGGGGATGGAGTGCGGGATCTCGGTCGGCGGCTTCTCGGAATTCCAGCCGGGAGACCTGATCGAGGCGGTCGAAGTCCAGGAAGTCGCGCAAAAACTTTAAGTGGCCAGAGAGCGGATTCTTTCCGGAATGCGGCCCACCGGCGCCCTGCATCTGGGGCATTGGGTCGGGGCGCTGCGCAATTGGGTGGACCTGCAGGAGCGGTACGACTGCTTCTTCATGGTCGCCGATTGGCATGCTTTGATGTCCGAGTATGAGAAGCCGGGCCGGATCTCCGAACGCTCCGAGGAGATGGTGGCCGATTGGATCGCCGCCGGCGTGGACCCGGCCCGCAGCGTGATCTTCCGCCAGTCCGATGTCCCGGAACATCTCGAACTGTACATGGTCCTCTCGATCCTGACGCCGCTGGGCTGGGTAGAGCGGGTGCCGACCTACAAGGAGCAGCTGCGGGAGGTCAAAGGGCGGGACCTGGCGACCTACGGGTTCCTGGGCTACCCGGTGCTGCAGGCGGCCGACATCCTGTTGTACCGGGCCCACGCGGTGCCGGTCGGAGAGGACCAGATCCCTCACCTGGAGCTGACCCGGGAGATCGTCCGCCGCTTCAAGCACCTGTACGGCCAGGAGATCTTCCCGGAGCCCAAGCCGATTCTCGCTCCCGAGCCGAAATTGCTCGGTCTCGACGGCCGGAAAATGTCCAAGTCGTACGACAACGCCCTGGGGCTGGCCGATTCCCCGGAGCTTCTGCGCAAGAAGACGCAGAAGATGTTCACCGATCCCAAGCGGATCAGGATGAGTGACCCCGGCCATCCGGAGAGCTGCAATGTCTGCCATTACTGGGAGATGTTCGCCCCGGAGCGGAAGGAGGTGGTTTGGGATGAGTGCCGGACCTCCAAACGGGGCTGCACCCAGAACAAGCAGGAGTTGGCCGAGGTGCTGATCGGCAGGCTCAAGCGGTTCCGCGAGGTCCGGGAAGAGGTGGCGGCGAAGGGGACGACGGCCGGTTTTTCGGGCAGGCCGGCCGACATCCTTCGGGCCGGCGCCGAGCGCGCCCGCAAAGAGGCGGCCGAGACGATTGCCCAGGTCAAGCGGGTTGTGGGGCTGGCGGGGTGAGCTACAAGGTCCGGCTTCCGATCTTCGAGGGGCCGCTGGACCTGCTGCTCCACCTGGTCCGGCAGAACCACCTGGAGATTACGACGATCTCGCTGGCCCAGGTGACCGACACCTTCGTGAAGACCCTGGAATTGATGCAGCAGCTGGACCTGGAGGTGGCCGGGGAATTCATCGTGGTCGCCGCCACCTTGGTGCAGATCAAGTCTCGGGCCCTCCTGCCGCCGGCGGAGACGCCGGCCGAGGAGGAGGAGAACGACCCGGCGTTGGAGTTGATCGAGCGGCTCAAGGAGTATCAGAGGTACAAGCTGGTCGCCGAACAGCTCGGCCAGATGGAGCAGTTTCGGACCACCCAGGTGACCCGGCCGGGCGCCTCGCACGAGGCGCCGGGGGAGGTGGATGAGTATGTCGAGGCCTCCCTCTTCGACCTGCTCAATGCCTTCTCCGATTTCATGGGGGAGGAGCTGGCCCGGGCCAGGATCCATGAGATTCTGAAGGATGAGTTCACGGTCGAGGACCGGGTCCGGCATCTGAAGGAATTGACCGCCACCCGCCCTCAGGTGAACCTGAGCGAGCTGTTCCGGTCGGCCCGCAGCCGGGGGGAGATCGTAGCGACCTTCCTGGCCCTGCTGGAGCTGCTCCGGCAGAAGTGGGTGACGGTCCGGCAAAGCGGCCTGTTCGGGGAGATCGTGGTTGAGCGCTCGGAGGGGAATGTGTTGACGCGGGAGGAGTCGGATGGAATGGGCTGAGGCAAAACGGGTTCTGGAGGCGGTCCTGCTGGTTTCGGAGAAACCGGTGCGGCCCGATCAGTTGGGGGAGCTTTTCCCGCAGGGGTTTGGGGAGGGGAAGATTCGCCAGCTGTTTGAGGAGCTCCGGGCCGAGTATAGCCAAGGCCGCGGCATTCAGATCGTCGAGGTGGCCGGGGGGTTCCAGTTCGTGACCCATCCGGACCTCTACGAGCATGTCTCGAAACTCAACAAGCGGGTCCGAGCGATCCGGCTCTCCAAGCCCTCCCTGGAGTCGCTGGCGATCATCGCCTACCGCCAACCGTTGACGCGCGCGGAGATCGAGCAGATTCGGGGGGTGGACTGCTCCGGCGTGCTGGACACCCTGCTGCGTCCCGGCTTCATCAAGGTGGTGGGCCGCAAGGAGGTGGTCGGCCGGCCGCTCTTGTACGGCACCACCCCGGAGTTCCTGGAGCATTTCGGGCTGAAGAACCTCAAGGAGCTGCCCTCCCTGGAAGCGCTGCAGGGGGAGCCGGGGGTTCTGCGGGAGGTGACCGGGATCGAAGCGGCCGAGGAGCACCGGGCCGAAGAGGCGGCGGAGCGGGAAGAACCGGCTGAGGAGACGGCCGAGCAGGTTCCGGCCGCCGGCGGCGAGACATTGTCCGAGGAGGAGAAGCCGCGGGAATGACCACGCTGCAGGGGCTGCGGGAGCGGATCGACCGGCTGGACGATCGGTTGCTCACGCTGCTCAACCGCCGGGCCGATTTGTCGGTCCGGGTCGGGCGGATCAAGCGGGAGAAGGGACTGCCGGTCGTGAACCGCTCCCGGGAGGCCGGGGTTCTGAGCCGGTTGGTTCGGGAGAGCCGCGGGCCGCTGACCGCCGCCTCGGTCCGAACGATCTTCCGGACAATCTTCCGGCAGAGCCGGAAACTGCAGTCGTCCGGGAGGCATTCCCGGAAGGATTGACGATGAACCCCGTCGCCTACCTCGGTCCCGAGAAGACCAACACCCACTTCGCAGCGGTCAAACGGTTCGGCAAGCGGGCCCGCTACATCCACCTGCCGACGGTGGAGGCGGTCTTCCGCCAGGTGGAGGCCGGACTTGCCGATTTCGGGGTGGTGCCGGTGGAGAACTCGCTCGAAGGGGCGGTCACCCACACCCTGGACCGCTTCATCGGCGTGATGGATTCTCCGATCCAGATCTTCGGGGAGCTGATCCAGCCGATCCGGCATTACCTGATCACCCGCGGCGGGGCGGGGAAGATCCGGGTCGTGTATTCCCACCCGCAGGCGTTGGCGCAGTGCCGCCGCTGGCTGGAGAAACGGACTCCCGGCGCGGAGCTCCGGGAGACCGGTTCCACCGCCGAGGCGGTCGAGCGGCTCGCGGCCGGCCGGGCCGCCGGCCGGGCGGCGATCGGGCGGCTGGAACTGGCCCGCAAGCACAAGCT
>PCVW01000035.1:0-2696 GCA_002787095.1 Candidatus Omnitrophica bacterium CG11_big_fil_rev_8_21_14_0_20_64_10
GCGGCCAGCCCCTTCAGCGCCCGCCCCAGCGGCTCCACCTTCCGGATCCGGCAGCACTCCTTCCGGTTCTCGACCGACTCCCGGAAGGAGTACATCCCCTTCTCCCGCTCCAGCTTCTCCACCGCGGAGCGTTCCGGGAAAAAACTCTCCACCGCGACGCCGTAGCGCTTCCGGACGGCGTCTATCACCTCGTAGGTCTCCTCCGGCAGCCGCCCGGTGTCGAGTGTGAAGATCCGGATCGGCAGCTTCAACCGGGCGATCCAGTCGATCAGCACCACATCCTCCGCCCCGAAGCTGGAGGCAAACCCCAGCCCCGGCAGGAAATGATCCCCGGCCCAGCGGAGCAGCTGCTCCACCCCGGCCGACTCCATCTCCCGAGCCGCCTCGGCCGCCCGAGCTTCATTCCAGCTTTCCTGCTGCTTGTTCACCCTAATTCCTACTATTTAGATCAAGAATATTTTACATATTCTAATCTATTTCCACGAATCTGTCAATCGGGCTTTCTCCGTTTGAGCCGCTCCCGGAGCTGCCGCTCGAACCCCTGGTCGGAGGGGTCGTAATAGCGCCGGGATTCCGGCAGATAGGCCTGCTCCACCCGATGCCCCGGGAAGTCATGGGCGTACTTGTACCCCTTCCCGTGCCCCAGCCGCTGGGCGCCCGGGTAGTTGGAGCCCCGCAGGTGATCGGGCACTTCCAGCGCCTTACCCTGCTCCACATCCCGGGTCGCCTGCTCAATCCCCAGGTAGGCGGCGTTGGACTTCGGGGCGGTCGCCACATAGACGGTCCCCTCCGCCAGGGGGATCCGGCACTCCGGCATCCCGACGAACTCCACCGCCTGGGCGGCGGCGGTCGCCACCAGCAGCGCCTGCGGATCGGCCAGCCCCACATCCTCGGCGGCGCAGATCACCAGCCGCCGGGCGATGAAGCGGGGATCCTCCCCGGCGGTCAGCATCTTGGCCAGCCAGTAAAGGGCGGCGTCCGGATCGGAACCCCGCAGGCTCTTGATGTAGGCGGAAATCGTGTCGTAATGGGCGTCGTCATCGGCGTCGTACCGGATCATCTTCTTCTGGACCGATTCCTGCGCCTCGGCCGTCCCGATCCGAACTTCCCCCGTCTTGGGATCGGCCGGCGTCGTGATCGCCGCCAACTCCAGGGCGTTCAAGGCCCGACGGGCGTCCCCGTCGGAAATCTTCGCCAGAAACTCAACCGCCTCCGGAGCGACCGCCAGCTTCATCTTCCCGAGGCCCCGCTCCGGGTCGGCGATCGCCCGATGCAGCAGGACCTTCAAATCCTCCTCCAGAAGGGGGCGGAACTCCGCGACGAGGGAGCGGGAGAGCAGCGGCGAGACGATCGAGAAGAAGGGGTTGTGGGTCGTGGCCCCCACGAGGATCAGGGTGCCGTCCTCCACCTCCGGCATCAGCACATCCTGCTGCGCCTTATTGAAGCGGTGGATCTCGTCGAGGAAAAGGAGGGTCCGCCCGCCGGAGGTCTGCCGCCGGGCCCGAGCCCCCTGGATCACCCGCCGCAGCTCCTCTACCCCGGCCGCCACCGCGTTGAGCCGCTCGACATGGGCCTGGGTCCGGGCGGCCAGCAGAAAGCCCAGCGCCGTCTTGCCGCAACCGGGGGGGCCGTACAGAATGACGCTGGTCAGCCGGTCGGACTCAATCGCCCGGCGCAGCAGCTTGCCGGGGCCGAGCAGGTGGCTCTGGCCGATGAACTCCTCCAGCGCGCGGGGACGCATGCGGGCCGCCAGCGGGGCGTGGGCGTCGGGGGCATTCGACTGGTTCGATCCGAAGAGATCGCCGCCGGCCGTGGGAGAGGGGCGTCGGGAAGCCATGGGGGTCATTTTCCCATAAAAAAGTCCCCGCGGGTGCCGTGTGCCGGATTATTCGTGAACCCGGTCCCAACCTAATGTTGGGGACCCCCTCAACGCCCGTTTGCTTCCCTTCCGACGCTTGCGCGCCGGATGGGCCTGCCTTAAGAACGTCGAAGCGGGGTTCCCGATTATTCTGGTGTTGGCTCAGAATAATTCCGGGCAAGCCGCGCGCACCGCAGGGACAATTTTGACAATAGCACGGCCGACGGCCGGTGGCAAGGGGGAGAAGCGGAGCTCAGCTTCGGAGCAGGCGCTTTTTGGCCAGCTGGGATTCGGGGCTGGCGGGATACCGCTTCAGGATCTGCTCGCACAGCTCCTGCGCCGACATCACCCCGCCGGGCCGCTGCCCCAGGAGGCGGGCCGAGGCCGCCAGCGCCAGCGGCGCCAGGGGATGGTCGTCGTAGTTGTCGGCCACCCAGACGAAATGCCCGAAGGCCCGCTGCGGCTGGCCCAGCCGGTGGGCCAACGCCCCGACATACAGGTGCAGCGGCGCGGCCAGTTCCGGGTCGGCAATCGGCTTCAAGATCCGCTCCAACAGGTCCAGCTGATCCCGTTCCCTGCCCGGGTCGCCGTCCAGCATCGCCTGGTTGAGTTGACCGGTGGCCCGAGCCAGCGCCCGGAAGAGGCCGGAGTCCTCCTGCTTCCGGACATGGATCAGCAGGTCGCCGAAGATCTCCTCCAGCCGCTCGGGGCCGGCCCCGATGACCAGCGCCACCGGCGGGGTCTCCCCGATCTCGAAGGCATCCAGCAGCTCCAGCCGCTCCTGCCGGCTCAACGGCTGCGGCGGCTGCGGCAGCCGGTCCACCGGCCGTTCGCTGCG
>PCVW01000035.1:2739-5874 GCA_002787095.1 Candidatus Omnitrophica bacterium CG11_big_fil_rev_8_21_14_0_20_64_10
GAACCCCTCGGCCGTGCGGGCCAGCATCTCCCCCCGCATCAGGTTGACGACGATGTGTCCCGATTGGCCCAGCCCGGTCGGGGCCACCTCCTGCCAGGTCAGGGCCGAGCCGGGCTTCAGCCGCACCATCAGCCGGCCCGGGATCTCCAGATCCACGAACTCCCGTTCCAGCGTCTGGACCGTCGCGTCGGCGGGCAGTTTGCTGCCGTCGGCGGTCCGGGAAGCGGCCAACGGCGGCGGGCCGGCCACCAACCGCATCGGGAGGGGCTGGGGGCGGAAGACCAGCCAGGCGGCCGCGGCCAGGGCGGCCGCCGTGCCGATCGGGACCCCCCATCGGGCGAAAGGAGCCGGGCGGATCGGAACGAAGATCGGCGCCGGACGCAGCGGCGCCGATTCGCTCTCAATCGAAGGAAGCGCCTGGAGGGCCTGATGAACCTGCTGAAGGGCGCTGTAAGTCTTACGGCAGGGGGCACAGAACTTCAGGTGCTGATCTACCCCGCTCTGAACCGCCACCTCCAACTCCCCATCCAGGCGGCGGGAGAGCATCTCCCATGCGGGATGTTTGGCTCTTCGGAAAAGGGAGATCATGCTTCTTCCCTCCCCGTGAGATAGCCGAGAAGCCTGGCGATCTGGGCCCGCCCCCGGGCCACGCGGGAAGCCACGGTGTTGATCGAGCAGCCGAGCAGTTCGGCCGCTTCCCGGTAGGGGCGCCCCTCGATGTCGCAGAGGATCACGCTCTCCCGGTAGGCGGGGGAAACCCGCAGCAGCGCCTCCTGCACCGCGGCCTCCCGCTCGTTCTTTTCGGAGGCCGCCTCCGGATCCGGCCCCGGAGCGGCGATCCCTTCCTGTCGGTTCACTTCCCCCTCCTCCAGTTGAATCGGCTCATCCAACGAAACGAACCGGAGCAGCCGGCGGCGCCGCAGCGCATTGAGCGCCAGGTTCCGGGCGATCCGGTAAATCCATCCGCCGACCGATCCGGTCCGGCGCAGGCGGCCGGCATGCTGAATGACCCGGATGAAGACCTCCTGGGCCAACTCCTCGGCCGCCGCCCGGTCCCCGGTGAACCGGTAGATATAGGAAAGAATCTTCCGGTGGTACCGGAGGTACAGGTCGCTGACCGCCGATTCCTCGCCGGCCTGGATCCGCCGGACCAGGCCCCAGTCGGTCAAAATCTCCGACCGGGGTTCTCCGCTGGGCGAAGCCCCGGCCGATCCCTCCTCCCCTGCATAACCCCCGCGCGGCGCTTTTTCTTCCATCGAAAGGAAGACTCGCTACCTCATCTCCTGCCAGAAGACCATCTCCGTCGTCGCCTGCCCGAAGCCGGTCTTCCCCCCGGAAAACTCCAGCGCCTCGTCATACCAGAAAATCCCCGAGCCGCCCCCGCTGATTCGATCGGCTGCCACCGCCCCATAGAAGGTGCTGTTCCCCGAAAGAGAGATCTGGGACTCCGGGGCATACAGGATGCCGTAAAAGGTGCCGTTGCTCTCCCACTCGATCGCCTCGTCTCCGACCACCTGAATCGCCAAATTCTCCGGAAGATTCCCGGAAGTGACGAGGGCCCCGCCGTCCAGTTCGAAATCCTCGACATAGACGATTGCCGGACCGGTGAATTCAAGGGTCGAGGAACTCCCAATCGAGAGCATTCGAAAGCGATGGACCCCGCCTGACAGGGTGACCGTTTCCCCGCCGCTTACCACAAGGTCCTCGGTCCCGGCCGGCCCGGCCACCGGCTCCATGGGGACGGGCTCATCCAAATTCCCGACATCCCCCGAGACCCGAACCGCCCCCTTCAGGGAAATCGCGCTGTCGGGAGCGCCCGGTCCGGCCACCACATTCCCGAAGATGTCGGCCGATCCGATCAGGTCGATGCTCTTGGCCGCCGTCCCGTTGGTCCCAATGGCGCCGGCGTTCGTCGAGACAACCCCTCCAGTCCGGGAATCATAGCTGTCCACCCGGAAACTCCCGTTCAGGTAAACGGAGGTATTGGCGAACAATCCCTTCGGAAGAGGAACCCCCGGCATCACCCGCACCACCGCGTCCACCCGGCGCTGCTGAAAGTCGGGGGCGCCGGAGCCCGGGGTCGACGAACTTCCGATGGCAACAACCCGGTACAGCCCGGCCTGACCGGGAACCGGCTGGATATCCGCCTCGTAGCCGCCCGGACCCAAGACCGCGTAGGAAATCTCCGGTCCCCCAGAATCCGAAACCTGGCTCAGAAAATCACTGTCCCTCAGAGAAACAAGCGCTCGATCCACCCCTGACTCGGCCGCCCAGAAGGCCTGCAGGCCGGTCCGCGACATTCGATCGAAGCGGTTTTCGTTCAAAACAGCCCCGCTGAAAGTTCCGGCCAAAAGCCCCACGGCCAGCACCCCACCCAGGACAAAAACCAGAGCGACACCCCGTTGCCGTCTCATCGCTTCTCCTTCTCCATCATGGATTCCTCAATCGAACCCGGATCTCGACCGTCTCCGGAGCGGACGCACCGCCCGTCAAGGCCGTGGCGGTTGTGACCCGGATCTCGACGACATCGGGCGCGGCCGCCGTCCGACGGAACTGCAGCGCCGTCGCATGGTGCGCCAGCACCGACGAACCGCCGCCTCCAAGCGTCCGGACGCAGGTGTTGCCGGAGCCGAGCCCGTAGGTGATCGTCTCCGACCATTCAGCGATCGTCCCCTGGCCGTCCAGGACCGTCCCGTCCCCATCCAGGTCCTCCGGGATCCGGAAGGTGATCCCGCCCGCCCAGACCCCATCCGCCGGCGGGGCGGACACCTGCGCGGGCGCCGACTGCGCCAGTTCCCGGCTCATCCAATCCACCGCCCGGCGCAGCTGGGCGTTCCCCTCCAGCCGGGCGGAACCGACGATCCAACCGTTGCGGGCCCCCATCAGCACGCCGGTCACAACGCTGGTCAGCAGCCCCACAACGAGGAGGGAGATCACGACATCCGCGAGGGTCAGCCCGGCCTGGGATCTCATGCGCCCCTTCATCGCCGCGTAAACAGGCCGGTCCACTGCAGGGAGCGGGCCCGCTCCTTCTCGGTCCAGCTGACGGTCACCGTTGCCTCCACCGGATCGGCCGCCGGGTCGGCGTAGGTCACCGTGATGGCCTCATCCTGGAGTCCGGTCAATCCCTGGCCG
>PCVW01000035.1:5997-10751 GCA_002787095.1 Candidatus Omnitrophica bacterium CG11_big_fil_rev_8_21_14_0_20_64_10
TCGTCGTCCGCGACCCGCCGCATCTCCTCCAGAACGACCCGGGCGTGGATCGAAGCCCGCGCGCTGCTGCGGCCCGACTCGGCCGCCGCCACCCCATAGAGGATCGCTGCCATCAGGCCGGTCAAAGCAATCCCGGCGATCAGGATCGCCATGACGACCTCCGCGAGGGTGAACCCGCCGGACTGCCGCTTCGGCAACATGGGGCTACTCCAGCGGCGGGTCGGAAACGGTCGGCGTTCCGCCGGCCGCGTCCACCCGCACCACGCCGGTCTGGTTGACAAAGAAAGTCCGCTTTCCGGTCGTCCCGGCGGTCTGGGGAAGGGCGGTGATCGTGTAGTCGTCGTAGACGCTGTAGTTCGTTCCGTCGAGGGTCACGGTCCGGGAGGAGCCGGCGGCGTAGGCGAAAACATACCCCTGCTTGGTTCCGCCGGCCAGGACCGGGTCGATGTACGGAGGATTCAAGTTGTCCAGATCCTCGATGCCGTCCACGGTGGTCCCTCCGGAAGAAACACTGCTGCCGGGGTAGGTGACCGGGGTTTGATTCAAACGAAAGGTGTCGAGCGCCGAGACCAGAATCCGGAGGTTGGCGACCGCCGCGGTCTCGTTGCCCCGCAGACGAACCCCGCTCAAATCGGGGATCGCCAGCACCGCGAGGACCGAAAGGATCGCCACGACCACAAGCACCTCGACGAGCGTGAAACCCCCTTTCGCTCGTCGGAGATCCGTTAGCATCGCTCCTCACCTCCCCTTCAAGTATACCCGGCCCTCAACGGAGGGATCGTCAGGCAATCAGCTGGGTAATCCGCAACAAGGGCAAAAAGATAGAAAGCACAATTCCGCCGACCAGCACGCCGACGACACCGATGATGATCGGCTCGATCGCGCTGGTCAGCCCCTGGACCGCAGTCTCAACCTGGTCCTCATAGAATTCCGCCGCTTTCGTCAGCATCTGGTCCAACCGGCCGGTCTGCTCCCCGACGCCGACCATCCGGAGAATCAGCGGGGGGAAGACGCGGCTGGCGGTGAGCGGCCCGGTAAGGCTCTCTCCCTGCTGGATCGAGTCCCGGGTCCGTTCGACCGCCTCGGCGACCACCCGGTTGCCGGCCGATTCGGCGACAATGTCGAGGGAATGCAGCAGCGGCACCCCGCTGCGGATCAGGGTGGAGAGGGTCCGAGCGAACCGGGCGATCACCACCTTTCGGATCAGCGGACCGGCCACCGGCAGCTTCAGCAGGAACCGATCAAAGAGCCGCCGGCCGGGACGGGTCTGGATGGCCTTGCGCAGCAGCACGGCCAACAGCAGCCCGGCTCCGAAAATCAGCAGGAAATAATTCTGGGCGAAATCGCTGACGCTCAACAGGATCTGCGTCGGCAGCGGCAGGGCCGCGCCGAAGTTGGCGAAGATCTCCTTGAAGGTGGGCACCACCTTGATCAGCAGGATGACGGTGACCCCCAGCGCCATCGTGATGACAACCGCCGGATAGACGCAGGCGGAGACCACCTTCCGCTGGAAGGCCGCGCTCTTCTCCAGATAGGTGGCCACCCGTTCGAGCACCTCCGCCAGGTTCCCGCTCGACTCCCCGGCACGAACCATACTGACGAACAGCGGAGGAAAAATCTCCTTCTCCTTGCCGATCGCGGTCGTCAGCCCGGTCCCTCCCTCCACATCGTGCCGAACCCGCATCAGGGCCTGCGCGAGCCGCTTGTTCTCACCCTGCTCGGAGAGGGCGTCCAGCCCGGAGACGATCGGGATGCCGGCGTCCACGAGGGTCGCCAACTGCCGGGCGAACATCGCCAGATCGCTCAAGCCCACCCGCCCTCTTCTAGCCGTCCCCCGGGCGGCCGGGGCCGTCCGGATCCGGACGGCCAGCCATCCCTTCTTGTGGATGGCCTCGAGGATTCCCTTCTCGGACTCCCCCTCCAAGACCCCGGTGACCGTCTTGCCGTCGGCCGATTTGGCGGTGTAGTTGAAGCGGGACACGGTCAGTCCTCCTCCGTCGTGACCCGCAGCAGTTCGTCGAGACTGGTTCGACCGGCCCGGACATGCTCCCACCCCTCTTCCAGCAGGGTCCGCATGCCGCTGCGCCGGGCGTGAGCCCGGATCGCCTCGGCCCCCTGTCGGGTGATGATCATCTCCTGGACCCGGTCGTCGACGGTCAGCGCCTCAATGATCGCGAAACGCCCCTTGAAACCGGTCTGGCGGCAGCGGGGGCAGCCGGCCGGCCCGTACAGGATCTCCTTCCCGGCAAATGGGGGGAACCCGATCTCCTTGAGCCGGGCCGGGGAGACCGGCTGAGGCGCCTTGCAGGCGTCGCAGAGCCGCCGACACAACCGCTGAGCCCCGACGAAGGCAAGACTCGACGCCATGAGAAACGGGTCCACCCCCATGTCCTTGAGCCGGAAGATCGCGCTGACCGCGTCGTTCGTGTGCAGGGTGGAGAGGACCAGCTGGCCGGTCAGGGCCGCCTTGGTCGCGATGTCGGCGGTCTCCTGGTCCCGGATCTCTCCGACGAGGACGACATCCGGCGCCTGCCGCAGGAAGGCCCGCAGGGCCGAGGCGAACGACAGTCCGATCTCCGGGCGGACCTGAAGTTGGGTGATGCCTCCGATCTGGTACTCGACCGGGTCCTCGATCGTCAGGATGTTGCGGCCCGGCTCGTTGATCTGGCTCAGGATCGAGTAGAGCGTGGTGGACTTCCCGCTGCCGGTCGGACCGGTCACCAGGATCATGCCGTAGGGACGGTGGACCGCCTTCTGGAACGCCTCCAGCGACTGCGGCAGGAAGCCGAGCGTCTCCAGGCCGGCCGCCAGCTGGCTCTTGTCCAGGATGCGGAGCACGACCTTCCCACCGAAGCGGACCGGCAGGACCGAAACCCGGAAATCGATCTCCCGGCCGTCGACCCGGGCCTTGAACCGGCCATCCTGCGGGACCCGGCTCTCGGTGATGTCGAGCCGGGACATGATCCTGAGCCTCGTCAGCATCCCGTTCTGCGCCCTTTTGGGCAACTGAAACGCCTCGATCAGCGTCCCGTCCACCCGGTAACGGACCCGAATCCGGTTGTCGTACGGCTCGATGTGGATGTCGCTGGCCCGCGCCTTCAACGCGTCCACGATCATCAGGTCGGCCACCTTGACGATCGGGGCCTTGCGGCCCGACAGGCCGAAGGCGGTCAGGTCCACGGTCTCCTCCTCGAGGAAATCGGCCCGCTTCGACTCCGTCGCCCCCTCCGTCTCCGACTTGGAGATCAGCGCCTCCAGCGCTTCCGAGGCCCCCTGATAGAGTTGATGGAGGGCCGCTTCCACCTCCTCCGGCGGGGCGACCGCCGGGTCGATCCGAAGGCCGGTCAGCTGAGCCAGGTCGTCGAGCGCCAGGACATCCAGCGGATCGGCCATCGCGACCGAAAGGCATTCCCCCATCCGGGAAAACGGAACGATTCGGTGCCGCCGGGCCAGCTTTTCGGGGATCAGCTCGGCGAGGGCCGGATCGATCTTGCAGCGGCTCAGCCGGATCGCCGGCAGCTGCAGCTGCTGGGCCAGCAGGCCCGTCAAGTGCTCTTCCTCCACGACCCCCTGTTCCACGAGCAGCTGTCCGAGGGGGCGGCCGGAGCGTTTGGCCGAGGCGAGGGCCGACTCCAGCCGGCCGGCATCCACGCCGGCCCGCTTCTGGAGCGCCTGCATCAGTTTTTCCTTCAGCGATCCCTGCATCGGTCCCTTCCTCTCATGTCTGACGCGCGAGCGTCGAGCGCATCGCCTCTTCCAGCGGCAGCACCCCCTGCGCCGCCAACTCCAGCGCGTGATCCCAAAGAAAGCGGGTCCCATTCGCCTGGGCCGCCTCCCGCAGCTGACCGGTCGAGGCGCCGGTCTCGACCAGGGCGCGCAGATCCCCGGTCAGCGGGATCGCCTCCAAAATACCGGCCCGGCCGGCCAAGCCGCTCCCCCGGCAGGCGGGACAGCCGACCCCCTTGCGGTAATTCCCGTCGGGCAGTTTCAGCTGCCGGACCAACTCCTTCGAGGGGTGGTGGGGGCGGGCGCAGGCGCCGCAGACCTTCCGGAGGAGCCGTTGGGCCCCCAGCAGCCGGATGGAAGCGGCAATCAGGTACGGTTCAATTCCCATGTTGGTCAGCCGGGCTACGGTGCTCAGCGCGTCGTTGGCGTGCAGCGTCGAAAGAACCAGGTGGCCGGTCAGGGCCGCCTTGACCGCCACATCGGCGGTCTCTCCGTCCCGGATCTCCCCGACGAGGATCACATCCGGGTCCTGCCGCAGGATCGACCGCAGGCCCGCGGCGAAGGTCAGCCCCACATCCGGCCGGATCGAGACCTGGTTGACGCCGTCGATGTCGTATTCGACCGGATCCTCCACGGTGACGAGGTTCTTCTCCGGCGTATCGACCGCCTTGAGCAGCGCGTACAGGGTCGTGGTCTTCCCGGAGCCGGTCGGACCGGTGATCAACAGCATCCCGTTGGGCCGGGCGGCGGCCCGGCGCAATTGATCGAGCGCCGCCGGCTCAAATCCCAACCGGTTGATCTCCAGACGAACCTGGGTCTTGTCGAGCACCCGCAGACAGATCTTCTCCCCGTAATAGGAGGGAATCACCGAGACCCGGAAATCAATCGGCTTGCCCCGGACCGAGAAGCCGATCCGGCCGTCCTGAGGCAGGCGGTGCTCCGCGATGTTGAGGTTGGCCATGACCTTCAGCCGGGAGACGATCCCCTCCCGCATCGCCGGCGGCGGGACCGGCCCTTCCCGGAAAGCC
>PCVW01000018.1 GCA_002787095.1 Candidatus Omnitrophica bacterium CG11_big_fil_rev_8_21_14_0_20_64_10
TGGGATCTGTGGCCGAGAAGCTGACCACGTAATTCCCGCCGGTGATCCCATTGGCATCCAAGTCGGCGTTCGTGATGTTGAAGGCAAAGCTGCCGCCCCCGACCGGTACCGTCACGATCTTCGTGAACTCCTTCGTCGCGTCCGGATCGGTCGAGCCGGCCGGCGTGATCGAGACCGTCAGCTCAATCCCATTGGCCGCGGCATTCCCGGCGTTGCCGACGGCAAAGGTCGAGGTAAAACCACTGTTGATGCCGATGGTGTTGCTGTAGGTCGGTCGATTCGTAAAGCTGGGGAGGATCGAACCAACGGTGATGATGTTGCCGAAGAATCCCCGCTTCGCCGGGTCCGGATCGGTCCCAACAGCCACCCCTTTGGAATCCAGGACCCGGAAAGAGAAGGAATACTGACCGGAAACGAGATTCGGGATCGTCAGATCGAAATTGCCGCCGCCCGGCTGAACCTGGACCACCTGCTCCACTTCCTCATAGACATTCGGGTCATCGGGGTTGGAGCCGACCGGCCGGTAGGAAGCCAGCAGAGTCACCGGAGCCGCCGCGTCCCCGTTATTCCCAACATGGTAATGAATGACCACCGGGCTGCCGGGAGTCACCTGGGCGGCATAGGTCGGCGCCTGGGCGAAGGTCGGCGCAACCGTCCCGATCTGAAGCGGCTTCCCGTAGTGCGCCCCGAGAGTCGCGTTCTCCAGCAGGTCGGGGTTGATCAGGACAAAGGAGAGTGTATAGGAACCGGCGGTGATCCCCTTGGACTTCAGGACATCGGAGCTGATTTCAAACTGGTAGTCATGAACCCCCTGCGCCGCGTTGAAGAGGCCCAGCGGACTGCCCACAAAATTGGTCAACTCGATCGTTTGGGTCGATCCAATCCGCGTCGCCGCGACAACCATCGCGGGTCGGAGGTTCCGTCCGCTCCGGTTGTCAATGGTCGCCACAAAACTGAACCGATCGTTCACGCCGATCGTATCGGTGTAGGTGGGAGACTGCAGGAAGAGCGCTTGAAACGCTGTCACATCGCCGATCGCCAGCAGTGAGTTATCGGTTGAGAGAATCTGACCCCCTTGCGCCCTCACCTCCAGGGTCCGATCCCAGATCCCCGCCCCGACCTGGCTCAACTGAGCCGCCGTGAAGGTGACATCCACCGTGCTCCTCTGGCTCGCCGGCGCGGTCGTCGCCACAGTGAAGGTGTGGGTCTGGTTCGGGTCCTCTCTGGAGGTAAGCGTCAAGCTGACCGTCAATGGCGCCGCCGCGGTGGAGGCGTCGTTGTCCACCAGGAAGCTGACGATCATCGCCGAGCCGGTCGGAACCTGGGTCGGGACCTCCGGACGGGTCGGAATGGTCGGCAGCGGATTCGAAGGCTCTCCATCGATGGGACCGCCTGCGGCAATGTGGGCCAACTGAAAGTTGCGCAGCTGCCAGCGAACCGACCCCAACTTGAACCGGGTATCCTGATCTGATTCAGCCGCGATCCCCTCATCCAACTGAGCAATCAGCCGGCCGACCTGCTGGAAATAGCCGGCCTCCCCGACCCGATAGGTGCTGGGGGAGGTGGCGCCGTTCTCCGTCTTGTCAACGGTGATCGTCCCATTGACGAGAAAGAACTGGGCCGACTCATCCAGCGACGGTTCCTGATCGACGACGCCCATCCGGACAAACTTGCCGTCATAATCGTAGGAAACGGTCTGTGACGAGCCGCCGGCCTGGTATGAGTTCTGGAACCCTCCCGCCTGATCGTACAGGGTAATGGAGTTGATGACGAGCAGGACATCAATCGGAGAGATGTGGCCATCCTCATTGAGATCATAGAGGTGGAAATCTCCGGTCGGGACCGGATTGCTCGAAGGGTTATCCAAGTGATTGATGATCCGGAGCGCGTCAATCGGCGAGACCGCGCCGTCTCGATTGGTGTCCCCCACCACGGTGCCATCGGACCGGACCGCCCCAACCGGCAGAGGAAGACTTGATTCAGCCGCTTCGGAATTAGGTAGCTGCGGGAGCGGTCCGACAAAGTCGGCCCCCTCCCCTTCGGCGCGAGCCTGGGAGGCAGCCTGAGCCTGCTGAAGGGCGGAGCGATTGGAGAGATTGGCTTGGGCGGCGGCCTGGGCGTTTTGAATCTGTTCGGGGGAGACAAAGTCGCCGGCCTCATCCACTTGAGCCCGATGAGGCCCGACCTCATCCGCCCAGACAGCCGTCGGACTCAGGGCCAGCGTAGCACTTAGCAGGAGCGAAAGGACGCGAAAAACCATAAACCGCCGTTTTTTGAGGCCATCTTCGGCAGCCCAGCTTTCCGCCCCATCCGGAGGCGGGTCTGCGGCTTTGCGCTCCCCTCGGGGATTGCCATTTCGGATGGACTAACTTTATCTCTACCTAATTATAGTATACCTGATCCCAACTCAACTATGTGGCAAAATATCATTTTATAATCTTTTTGTCAACTGTTTTTTTGAAATGTTTTTAAGCCCTAAAAACCGGCCTCGGAGAAGCCCTTTTCCCTCAGAAGGCAACTGTCGCAACGGCCGCATGGACGACTCCCCCCCTGGTAGCAGGACCAGCTTTTTTCGTAGGGAACTCCCAGTTTCAGGCCGAGACGGATGATCTGGGCCTTGCTCTTCCGGATTAGGGGGGCCTCGATCCGGACCCCCTTGCCCTCCACCCCCGCCTTGGTCCCCAACCGGGCCGCTTTTTGGAAGGCAGTGATGTAGGCCGGCCTGCAGTCCGGATAACCGCTGAAGTCGATCGCGTTGGCGCCGATCAAGATCCGCTCCGCTCCAATCGTTTCAGCCAACCCCAATGCCAACGAAAGAAAGAGGGTGTTGCGGGCCGGGACATAGGTGGCCGGGATCCCCTGCCCGATCCGTTTGAACGAGCGGTTCTTCGGCAGAGCTCGTTGCCGGTCAGTCAGGGCGGAGCCGCCCCACGGCAGGGTCATGCGAACCAGCCGGATCGGAACACCGGCGGCGCGGGCAATGGCCCGGGCGGCCCGGATCTCCCGTCGATGCCGCTGGCCGTAATCCACCACCAAGGCAGTGCAGGCATAGCCCCGAGCCAGCGCCCAGTAAAGAACGGTCGCGGAATCGAGCCCCCCGGAAAGGAGGACAACCGCTTTGCGCCGGCCGCGCTTCTTAGCGCGCCTAAGCACGAGAGACTTGCCGGGCCGGCCGCCCGAGGAAGCGAGCGGAGAACCGTTTGAAGTGGTCGGGGGCGTCCGTCGCGAAGAAACGGTGCCTGGGCCGGCCGGAGCCGGCGACCAAAAGCCCTTCCCCTTCCAGCAGAGCCTGGGCCTGCCGGGCGGCCGCCTCCGCCGAATCAATCAGCCGGACCCCCCGCCCCATGACCCGGGCGATCACCCCTTTGAGCAGCGGATAATGGGTACAGCCGAGAATCAAGGTGTCCACCCGGGCCCGCTTGAGCGGCGCCAAGTACTCCCGGGCCACCCGTTCGGTCACCGGACCATTCAGGCGTCCTTCCTCCACCAGGGGGACGAACAGCGGGCAGGCCGCCTGAAAGACCTTGATCCCCGGCCGCTTGCGCCGGATCCCCCGAACATAGGCGCCGGAGCCGACCGTCGCGGCGGTCCCGATTACCCCAACCCGGCCCGACCGGGTGGCCGCCAGCGCCGCCGCCACCCCCGGAGCCACCACCCCCAACAGCGGCTGCTTGAACTGCCGCTCCAGCAGCGGCAGGGCAAAGCTGGAGGCGGTGTGACAGGCGACGATCACAAGCTTGACCCGGTGGCGCAGCAGGAAGAGGGTGTTCTCCGTCGAGAAACGGATCACCGTCTCCCGGGACTTATTGCCGTAGGGGACCCGGGCGGTATCTCCCAGGTAGACCAAAGACTCCCGGGGCAGCAGCTTCAGGAGGGCCCGGACCACGGTCAGCCCCCCGATGCCGGAGTCGAACAGGCCGATCGGCCGGGCGGCCGGGCGGCTAGCTTTCCTGCTCATGCCGCTTCCGGTAAGACAGGATCCCGTTGCGGATCCCCTCCGCCAACTGCTGGCGGTAGCCGGCGCTGCGGAGGCGGTCCTCCTCCCGCAAGCTGCTGATGAAACCCACCTCGACCAGGACTGCCGGCATCCGGGTCCCTTTGAGGACGAAGAAGCGGGCCGACTTGACCCCCCGGTTGGGGGTTGAGACCCCCGCCCCCCGGATCCCCTGGGCGACTGAGCCGGCCAGCGCTGTGGACTCGGCCCGGTGCTCCGTATAGAGGAGGTCCCAGACGATCGGCAGGGTGGACTCGGGGACCGACAGCGCCAAACCACCCTCCACCTCGGAGGGGAGTTGGGCGTTCTCGGAGGCGGCCACCGCCCGGGCGTGGTCGTCGGTCGCCTCCGACAGGTAGTAGACCTCGTATCCCTCGACCGAGCGGGATTTGGAGGCGTTGGCGTGGACCGAGACAAATAGATCGGCCCGCTCCTCATTGGCAATCACGGTGCGGCGATCCAGCGCGATGAACCGGTCATCGTAGCGGGTCATGACGACATGGAACCCGTCCCGCACCAGCAGATCCCGCAGCCGCTTGGCGATGTCCAGCGTGATCTCCTTTTCCCGCAGGCCGGTCCGGCCGATCGCGCCGGGATC
>PCVW01000051.1 GCA_002787095.1 Candidatus Omnitrophica bacterium CG11_big_fil_rev_8_21_14_0_20_64_10
CGGGAATCGGCTCGCCGGTAATCATCGCCTCATCCACGGCGCTGGTTCCCTCCTGCACCACCCCATCCGTGGGGATGCGCTCACCGGGCCGGACCCGCAGGCGATCCCCTGCCTGGACTGTCTCCACCGCGACATCCTCCTCGCTGCTATCGGCCTTCAGTCGCCGGGCGGTTTTGGGGGCGAGATTCAGAAGTTTCTTGATGGCATCGCTCGTGCGGCTGCGGGCTCGCAATTCCAGCACCTGCCCCAGCAGCACCAGCGTTACGATCACCGCGGCCGCCTCAAAATAGACTGGGACCGCGCCATGCGGGGTCCGAAAAACATTGGGAAAAATCCCGGGGGCAACGACCGCGACCACGCTGTAGAGATAAGCCACCCCGGTCCCCAGCGCGATCAGGGTGAACATGTTGAGACTCCGGCTGACGAGAGAGGCCCATCCCCTCTGGAAGAAGGGCCGGCCCCCCCAGAGGAGGACCGGAGTGCTCAACGCCAACTGGATCCAGCCGTTCCACCCCGCCGGCACCCAGCCCGCCCCTCCCATCCCAGGCATCATCTCACCGGCCGCAAACCCCACCACCGGAACGGTCAAGACCAGACTGCCCCAAAAGCGTCGGCCCATCCCCCGCAGTTCAGCATCGGCGGCGGGGTCCGACTCGGCGTGGGCCGGAGCGACCGGCTCCAGCGCCATGCCGCACTTGGGGCAGTCGCCGGGCCCCGGCGAACGCACCTCCGGATGCATCGGGCAGGTGTAAAGGGAATTCATGATTGAGCCCGGTCTACCCGGAAACCTCCACTTTCTTTATCGTGAGCAGATGCACGCCGTCGCGCTCGGTGACAACCCCCTCCACAGTGACATTCCTCGCCGCCAGAGGAGCCAGCGCCTCATTGGCCGGCCCATGCTCCCCGCCAATCGCCAGGTACAGTCGATCGGCCGTCCTGATTCCGACCGGAAGTCCTGAGGCAATGCACTTCCGAGCGCACTCCCGATGGCCCTGCCCCGCCAAACCCTCACCCAAATAACAGGCCAAATCCACTACTTCGCCGGCCACCGTCCGGATCCCCTGCTCACCTCCTCCATGCCCATGTCCGCCGTGTTCATGGGCACCGTGATCGTGATGGGGTCCCGCTTCCGCGACAAGAGATCCGGCCATAAAAACAACCGCCATTCCAACAGTCAATATCAACACCCGCTTCATCTTTCGCCCCTATTTATTGGTGCGCGTGATCGATCACCTGTATCCCGCCTGAGCGGCCGTAACTGCCGCCCACCCCGAATTCATATACCAGACGCCCGCCCAAGTGCGCGCCGAAAACCATGGCCCCGCAAGCCGCTCCCAACAGCCCCCAGGCAATCCATCTCAGTCGAGCGGATACATGATCCTTTTTAAGAAGACGGCACCCCGCCGCAACAGCCGCCAATCCCAAAACAACAAATCCCAACCGCCCATGGAGCTCCATAATCCTATGAATCTCCATCGAATGCTTGGCCGTCTCCGCGGCCATCCGACCGGTGATGACCGCGGCGGTGGCCGCCGCGGTTCCTCCGATCAACAGAAGAAACGAAAAACCGTCCCATCCCGGGCGCCGCAGGGCCGGAGCAACCAACAGAACCGTTTCCACTCCGAACGCCGTCAAGAGCAGGGCGATCGGGAAATGTACGAACAGGGGATGAATATTTTCCATATCCCCCTCTCTACTTTCTATCCTGCTCCCGGCGCTCCGGCCCCGGCGTTCCGGATCCAGTCGGCCTGACCCTGCTTCATCTCGAAACGCCACTTCCAGACCGCGTAGACGGCCGGATAAACCAGCAGCTCCAGCAGGAAGGAGGTGAAGATCCCCCCCACCATCGGGGCGGCGATCCGTTTCATCACATCGGCGCCGGCGGCGTGCGCGCCGGCCCACATGATCGGCAGAAGCCCGATGAAGGTGGTGCTGACGGTCATCAGTTTGGGCCGGATCCGTTTGACTGCCCCATGCACGATCGCCTCCTTGAGATCGGCGAAGGTCCTCATGAGTCCCTGTTTCTTGGCGCGATCGTAGGCCAAATCGAGGTAGAGCAGCATGACGGTTCCGGTCTCGGCGTCCAAGCCGGCCAACGCGATCAGCCCCACCCAGACCGCCACGCTCATGTTGTAGCCCAAGAACCAGAGGAGCCAGATCGCGCCGATCAGGGAGAAGGGAACTGCCAGCAGGACGATCCCCACCTTGACCCACGACCGGGTATTGAAGTAAAGCAGCATTCCGATGATCAGCAGCGTCAGCGGCAGGACCACCGCCAGCCGGGCCTGCGCCCGCTGGAGATACCGGTACTGCCCCGCCCATTCCAGCCGGGTGCCGGCCGGCAAAACGACCTCTCGGGCGACCGCCTCTTTGGCCCGCTCCACATACCGGCCCAGATCTCCTCCCTTCACATCCACGAAGACAAACGACGCGAGCACTCCATCCTCATCCCGGATCATCGCGGGCCCCTGCCGGACCTCCAGACGGGCCAGCTGGCCGATCGGCACCTGGGCCCCCGACGGGGTCGGCACCAGCGCCTGCCGCAGCGTCTCCGGATCGTTCCGCAGCTCCCGGGGATACCGGACGCTGATCGGGTAGCGCTCCCGTCCCTCCACCGTTTGGGTGATGTTCATCCCGCCGATCGCCGTCTGCACCACCTCGTTGACATCCGAGACGGTCAACCCATACCGGCCGGCGGCGGCCCGGTCCACTTCAAAATCAATGAAATAGCCCCCGCCGCTGCGTTCCGCGAAGGCCGATTGGGTGTCCGGCAAGGCGCCCAGCGCCTGCTCGATCCGTTTGGCGGTCTCCTCCACCGCCTGCAGATCGGCCCCCAGCACCTTGACGCCGAGCACCGAACGGATCCCGGTTGTCAGCATCTCGGTCCGGGTCTGGATCGGCATCCACCAGATGTTCGGCATGCCGGGGATCTGGAGCGCCTGATCCATCTCGGCCTTGAGCTTCTCGACCGTCATCCCCGGCCGCCAGGCGGTGTGGGGCTTGAGCGTCACGACCGTCTCGATCATGGACAAGGGGGCCGGATCGGTCGGCGTCTCGGCCCGGCCGGCCTTGCCGAAAACCCGCTCCACCTCCGGGAACTCCGCCAGGATCCGGTTCTGGAGGTTCAGGATCCGGCCCGCTTCGGTGACGGACAACCCGGGCAATGTGGTCGGCATATAGAGAAAGGCCCCTTCCCACAGGGGAGGCATGAACTCGGACCCCAGCCGCAGGAAGACCGGCACCGTCGCGAGAACCAGTCCCAATGAGGCGGCGATCACCCGCTTGCGGCGGTCCAGCACCCATCGGACCACCGGCTCATAAATCCGAAACAGGGAGCGGCTGATCGGGTGCTCCTCCTCCGGCCGGATCTCCCCGCCCAGGAAACCGGCGATCCGGCGACGGAGCCGGCCGACCGGCGGCGGGCCGCGCCGGACCCGGATCAGGACCGACATCAGCGCCGGAGCCAAGGTGACCGAGAGGATCGCCGCGAAGGTCATCGCGAAATTCTTCGTGAAAGCCAGCGGCTTGAACAACCGCCCCTCCTGCCCTTCCAGGGCGAAGATCGGGATGAATGCCACCGCGATCACCAGCAGCGAGAAAAAGATCGGGCGCCCCACTTCCTGGGCCGATTCAACCAGAATTTCCTGGAATGGCTCCCGTTTCCCTTCCGCCTGCCACCGCTCGATCCGTTTGTGGGCGTTTTCCACCAGCACGATCGAGGCGTCCACCATCGCGCCGATCGCGATGGCGATCCCGCCCAGCGACATGATGTTGGAGGTGAGCCCCATCGCCGACATCGGGATGAAGGAAAGGAGGATCGCCAGCGGCAGCGTCACGATCGGGATCAACGCCGAGGGGAGGTGCCAGAGAAACAACAAAATCACGAGACTGACGACGAGCATCTCCTCGGCGAGCTTCTCCCGCAGGGTGTCGATCGCCCGGTGGATCAGATCGGACCGGTCATAGGCGACGACGACCCGGACCCCCTCCGGAAGCGTCGGCTCCAGCTCCCGCAGCCGCTGTTTGACCCGCTCGATGACCTTGAGCGTATTCTCCCCGGGCCGGGCGATCACGATCCCCCCGACCGTCTCCCCCCGACCATCCAGCTCCGCCAAGCCCCGCCGGCTGTCCGGGCCGATCTGGACCCGAGCCAGATCCTTGATCAAAACCGGCGTCCCATCGGCCGACGCCCCGACGGCAATCTGCTCAATGTCCTCGGTGGATTGAATGTAGCCGCGGCCCCGCACCGCGTACTCGACGCCGTTCCATTCCACGACCCGGCCGCCGACATCGGCGTTGGAGCGCCGCACCGCCTCGACGACCCGCCCCAGCGGAATGCCGCGGGCCAAGAGGGCCGCCGGCTGGATCTCGATCTGATACTGCCGGACATAGCCGCCGACAGAGGCCACCTCCGCCACCCCCTCGACGCTGGAAAGGGCATACCGGAGATTCCAATCCTGCAGGGCTCTGAGCTCCCCCAAGTCGTTTTGGCCCGACTCGTCCATGAGCGCGTACTGAAAAACCCAGCCCACGCCGGTCGCGTCCGGACCCAGCGTCGGGACCGCCCCTTCCGGAAGACCGGCCGAGATGCCCTGCAGGTACTCCAAAACCCGGGACCGGGCCCAGTAGAGATCGGTTCCGTCCTCAAAAATCACATAGACGAAGGACATGCCGAACATGGACTGACCCCGGACGAACTGGACTTTCGGGGCGGAAAGCAGGGAGGTCACGATCGGATAGGTGACCTGATCCTCGATCAGGTCCGGCGACTGGCCGGGCCACTCGGTAAAGACGATCACCTGGGTGTCGGAAAGGTCGGGGATCGCGTCCAGCGGAACCTGCTGGATCGAAAGGATTCCTCCATAGGCCGCCGCGGCCGCCAAGATGAAGATGAAGAGGCGGTTCCTGACGCTCCAGGCGATCAGCCGCTCAATCATGCCGATGTTCTCCCTGCGACGGCTCGCTCTCTTCCGAATGCTGATGGCCGCCGTAAAAAGCGGAGCCGGCGGCCCCCTTTAACTGGCTCTCAGCATCCAGGAGGAAATTGCCGGAGGTGACCACCGTCTCCCCCTCCCGGAGCCCCTCCAGGACCTCCTGCCAGCCGCCGGCGACCGGACCGAGACGGACCGATCGGGGTTCAAACCGCCCTTCGCCCTCCCGGACAAAAACGATCTGCCGCACACCGGTGTCGAGCACGGCCTCCCGGGGAACCGCCAGCCGTTGGCCCAGAGAAAGGCGGACCACGGCGTTCAGGTACATTCCCGGCCGAAGCAGCCCTTCGGCGTTGTCGAGCCGCACCCGGGCCCGGGCCGACCGGGTCGCGGGGTCCACCGTCGGCTCCACAGCGGTGATCTCCCCTTCGAATCGCTTCCCCGGCTGGCCGGGGAGGGAGGCCTCCACCCGCTGACCGGCGGCCGTCTCAGGCAGATCCTGTTCGTAGATGTCGGCGTACATCCAGACCGTCTGCCGCTCCGGAGGCAGCAGCAGGGATCGTTCCGGCGTCCTCTCCCCCTCCAACCAAGCGATCTCATCGTCCCCCATCCCCAAGAGGCGCAGCCGCAGACGGGCCGCCTCCACCAACGCCTCGCTCCGAGTGGAGGCGCCGGGAGACCCGCCGGCCCGGGCCGCTTCCATCGCCTCCTGCGCGGAAAGATATTCCGCCTGCGCTTGGTAAAGGGCGGGGTCGTGCGCGATCCGGCCGGCCGTAAACAGCCGGCGCTCCAGATCCCGCCGCTCGACCCTTGCCGTTCGGACGCCGATCCTCTGCTGTTTGTCCGGGGACAGCGTCACGACAGCCCGGCCGGGCAGCCCCCCCTCCGGGGCCGACGGTTCCGACTCTTGCTGAACGGCGGGGGAGCCCATCGCTGCCAGCGCCATTCCGCAAATCGGACAATTCCCCGGGTGATCCTGAATCACCTGAGGATGCATCGGGCATTGATAGCGTTGGACAACCTGCTTCGCCTGGCCGACAAAAACCCCTCCTTCCCTCAAACGGCCGATCCGGGAGGGGCCCCAAACGACCCCGGCCGCGACAACTGCTCCCAAGATCCCCAAGACGAAGAACCGCTTAATCCATCGCATGGCCGTCTCCTTCTTCAAGATGATCCATTTCCATACCAAAAGGGTCCCGGCCGGTCAAAGGGACACCGACCGCCTCTTCCAACCGGGCAAAACCGATCAGCGCCTCGGCGGTGTTGCCCCAACACCGAACCCAGGCCTCCAAGAGCATCCGCTCCGATTCCAACAACCGCTGAATGTCAACCGTGCCGGCGGCATAGCCGGCCTGGGCACTTTCCCGGTCCGACGCCGCCTGGGGAATCCAACTTTCCCGATCCAGATCCACCCGCCGAAGGGCCGCTTGGTATTCGGTCCAGCGACTGACAACCTCCGACCGGACCTGCCGGATCTCCTGTTCTGTCCGGTGGCGGGCCGCCTCCTCCGACGCCCGGGCCTCTCGGATCCGCCCGCTGATCTGCGGTTCCCAAAGCGGCAGACTGAAGCGCAGCGGAATCATCCAGGCGTCCCGCCCATCCTCCGGGTGGGTGGTGGAGCCGTCGCCGATCTGCGTGTATAGGAATCCCACTTCCATGTCCGGCCAGCGCTCCATCTGCGCCAGGCGCCGCTCAACCGTCCGCTCCTCTCCCGCGAGCCGGGAGATGATCAGCGCGTGCCGATGCGCTTGGGCGGTTTCCAGGACCCTCTCGGGCTCTCCCTCCGGCTCCAGCCGGGGCAGGAGCGGCTCGGCGATCCGGACCCCCGCCGGCAGGACAACCCCGGCCAGCGCCTGGAGGGTCTCCCGGGCGGCGACCGCCTGCTCGGAGACGCGGGACTCCCGCTGGGCAAGCTCGGTGAAGAGTCCCTCCAGCGCCAGCGCGTCGGAGACGGTCCGCTGACCGGACGGAATCTGCGCTCGGATCGAAGCGCCAAGCTGTTCCAGAATCTTCCGCTCTTCCTGAAGAAGTTCCATGACCCTTCGAGCGGTTACCATCCGGGCGGCGGCGGCGGTGACCTGACTGCGGACCGCCTGACGGACATGCAGGAGCCGATGCTGCGCCTGCCGGGCCGAAAGAACCGCGGCCCGGTCGCGCAGGGAAAACTTGCCCGGAAACGGAATCCCCTGAAAGATCCCCACCCGCTGCTCCTGGGGGCCCAGCCGGGTCTCCAGATCCGATCCCATCACATCATAGGAAAGCCAAGGATTAGGCAGTGCCCAGGCCTGAGGCACCCGAGCCCGGGCGGCCTCCCATTCCGCTTCAGCCGCTTGGACCTCGGGGCTGCGGGCCTGTGCCTCCTCCAGCAGCCCTTCCCAGGTCACGGAACCGGCCGGCTCCGTCGGAACCCCTTCCCCCAAGACGAGGCCCGGCAGCAGCAGGCAGATCCCGACAAGTTGTCCGATACCCCACCATTGTTTCATTCGTTTCATCCGATTTTTGACACAGACAGCGTCCGATCCAAACTTCAAAAAAGCCGCGTGGAACGCGGCGAATCCTCGGATCAGATCAGCAGCGGAAGGTGCAGCCAATCAGGTAGGTTCTTGGAGAGGCCCGCTCCCCCTGATGGGAGGGAACGGGAAGATCATCGTTCCGGCGGAAAGAACCGGAATCCGAACGAGGCATCCATGCGAGGAGAACGGAGGGCCACTTTTCGGAAGAAGCAGCCCCGGGAATCGCCGCATGGAAATCGCCCGGCGCCGGATCGGCGCAGGCCATTGCACAGCCGGCGTCCGGCGCCGCGGCGCAACAACAGGGAAAGTCGGAAACCACCGCGCAGGAAGCCGGCTGAACCGCCGCCTGCGGCGCCCCCGCCGCCAAGAAGAAAACAAAGGCCGAAAGGAAACTGAGGCGGCGGATCATTTGACGAACCGGTTGAGGGTTTCCATCAGCTCCTCCACCTTTTCCGGCCCCTCCCCTTTCCGGACGGCTTCGCTGACGCAACCGTTGATGTGGCCCTTCATGACCTGCAGAGTCACTCCATCGAGGGCCCGCCGGGCGGCGGTCAACTGCTGCAGGATCTCGATGCAGTAGCGGCGCTCCTCGACCATCCGGGCAATCCCCCGTATCTGGCCTTCAATCCGCTTCAAGCGGCCCTCCACGCCGGTATGCCGCACCCCTTGCCTGGTCATTCTGGTCATCTCACCGGCAAGTGTCGCATACTGGGGGGGAGTATGTCAAGGGGGGGCGGCTTGGCTGATCTGGGTCATGGATGGCTCCGGCAGCAGAATGCGAGAATACCCCCTTGAATACGAAGGAGAGCCGATGTCGCCCTGTCGGAGCAGCCGGAAATTCAATCTGTTCAATGCCGTTCTATTCGCTTCCCTTCTGGGAATCACGGTCACCCTCCTGCCCTGGTACGCCGTTTCCGTGGGGATCTCCCGCGCCGAGTGGCTTTTGTTCTTCTTCTATGTCGCGGCAACCGGGCTGAGCATCACCGTCGGCTACCATCGCCTTTTCGCCCACCGGTCGTTCCGGACCGGGCCGGTCATCACCTTCCTAAATCTTTTTTTCGGCGCCGCCGCCCTGGAAGAATCCGCCCTTCATTGGGCTTCCCTGCACCGGGACCACCACCGCTATGTGGACACCCCACAGGACCCCTACAACATCAAGCAGGGTTTTTGGCATGCCCACATCGGCTGGATGCTGTTCTGGCGAAACCTGCCCGACTACCGGAATGTGAAGGACCTCCACGCCAACCCCCTGATCCGGAACCAACATCGGTATTACCCGATCTGGGTGGCCCTCTCCGGGATCGGGCTTCCGCTCGCCATCGGCGCGGCCACCGGACACCTGCTGGGCGCGTTCCTGCTGGCGGTGGTCGGACGCATCACGCTGGTGCATCATTCCACCTGGTCCATCAATTCCATCTGCCACACCTTCGGCAAAGCGACCTACGACATTGACGCAAGCGCCCGGGACCACTGGGGGGTCGCCCTGCTGACCAACGGAGAGGGCTATCACAACTTTCATCACCGCTTCTGCGGCGACTATCGAAACGGGGTCCGATGGTACCAATGGGACCCCAGCAAATGGGTGATCGCCCTGCTGAACCGGCTGGGACTGGCGGGAAACCTTCAGCGCACCTCTCCCCAGAGGATCCTCTCAGCCAGAACGGCGGCGGAATACCAACGGGTGGAACGGGCAGTGCGCCGGAGCGGCCGCGAGAAAATCTTCCTCCTGGGACAAATTCGCGGACACTACGAAGCGCTGCGGACCATCCTGGAGGAGTGGGAGAAATTGGAGCGGGGCTACCAGCGCATCCGGCAGACGGTCTCCAAGGAATCCCGCTCAACCGTCCGTTCTCTGAAGCGGAGCCTCGCCGAACAACACCGCGCGTTCGTCAACGCGCGGCGGGCCTGGATATCCATCCTGACGAGAACCTCGGCGTTTCTGGGAGAAGCCTAAAGCAGCCGGCGAAACGCCCCGAGAGATTTAGGGAAGGCTCCAATCCGCCTGCTCGGCCGGGACTGCATGGCGCTTCAAGTCCTCCAAATCCAGCACCTCCAGCGCCGATTCATCGGTCGCCGAAAGGACCACCTCCGGAGCCGCCCCCGCCTCCAGCGCCTCCTGCCACCTCAAGGCGCAGAGGCACCACTGGTCCCCCGGCACCAACCCCGGAAAGCCCATCTCCGGTCGGGGGGTGGAGAGGTCATTCCCCGCCCGCTTGGAGAAAGCCAGGAAATCGGCCGTCATCCTGGCGCAGACCACATGCCGGCCGACATCTTCCGGACAAGTCCGGCAGAATCCATCCCGGAAGAACCCGGTCATCGGAAACCGGCAACAGGACTTCAGGTCCGTCCCCAGCACATTCTTGGGCATATCCCGATATTACCATCTACGGCTGGGATTTCCCGGTCAGATCGGAGGTGCAGTGGGAGCAGCGGATCGCAAACTCCCTGAGCTCCTTCAGAAACTTATTCATCACTTACGGAAAACCGATCGAAAGAAGAAGCCGGCGACTGGAATCGAACCAGCGACCCGCGCTTTACGAAATCCCCTCGGCGTTTCCCTGTTGATTGCCCTTGTTCCCTAATCGTTGGGGTGGGTAAGCGTTACGCCAACCCCGTTTCCCGCCTGATTCCCCGTATATCACGCCGGTTCGGCCTGTTCTGTTAGCCCCGCGTTAGCACGGCACCTACAACCAATACTGCTGATAGGCGGAGTCCTGTAGCAGACCAATAAACCTATCGCCCAACAGTCCAGGCAGTTCCGTCATCTTGCGCAACTCGTACCTTCCGCCACCCCGATCGTCTATCTCCAACGAGAAAGGAACGAGGGCACCTTCAAAAACAAGGGTGGCGTAAATACCGCCGGAATCGCTGGGTCCTAAATCAACGACGATGAATTTTCTGGTGAAAATGCCGACCTGTTTTTCTCCGTCAAGAACCATGAACGCACACCCATATTCGGAACAATTCTCATGAGCGTGGATCGTATGGTCAAACGTCTCGCGAATCCGTGAGGGAACAGGTGTCTTATAGATTTCTTGAAACGCTTTGGCGCTGTCAGTATAAATCCGTTGATAGGGAGATTTCTCAACCTCTCCCCAGCGATCTGGCCCCTTGTATGCGTAAAGATTTCTAACACGCTTGGTGGGTCCGGCCCTGCAATCCCCTTCCTGGTGAACGAACATGTCGATCAACACCTTTCCGTCCTTCTCCCGTATAGAATTGATGATTGCGCTGTCGTCCAGGAATTGTGAAGCCTTATGTACAAGTTTTTCTCCATCGCTCATGAGGAAAGCCAATTGGTACCAATGCGCTTGGCCGCCGTTATTCTCAATTAAGATGATCGCCGCGTCTTTTAATCCGTCGCCATTGAAGTCGCCGTAGGCATACCGGCCGGTGTACTCCACAGTGAGATATGGCTCATCGTGGACTCCGTTCATCAAGGTGGCCAACTGAGTAGCGTACTCATTCCCCATCACGTACGTTGCGTTCCCAAAGATTCGCGCGGCTTGCCTGGAAGCGCATGCCTGAGAATGCAAGCTGAGGGCAACCAGGGTCACCAAGAGGAAAATAAAACCAGCGGCAATCAGCCCCCATGCGCGAAATTTCAATCGCACAGGAATACGGCCTTATCGTTCATCATGCGCCAGTGCCCCTCCATGCAGCGGTATTTCCCCCTCGGCATCCCTTTCAAGTTCTTGTTGGCCGAAGACCTCAGCGCGAATTCGGCTTCAGCGGTTAAAACATTTTCCACGTATTGCGCGGTCCCCATCTGCTGAGCCCGCCCGGCCCCGGCCGGTTCGGGTCGAACCATGCACACAAAGACGGCACCGACCACGAAGCGAAGAGCTATCCGTCTCTTGCCCATCCTGAATTTCCTCAAGCGCATATAAACACGGGCCTGTCGTCAATCGTGCGCCAGCGCCCCACGGTGCAAAGCTGCTTCCCTTTTCTCGCCCCCTTCTTTTTCAGGTTCTTGTCAGCTGGTGATTTTTGAGCAAATTCCGCTTCATAAACGGGAACTTTTTCTACGTATTGCTGTGCCTCCAGAGAGAGATATTTCGATACGTCGTTCCATAACTGCGGATTCTTCCCGGCCATTTCAGCACGACGCTGAGCGCCGGCAACGCTGCCCTGCCCGGCATTAAAAGCTCCGAGAACGAACTTCTTTCGTTCCGAGACACTCTTGATCGGGATCGTGTACAACCCCTCCCCTAACTTCGTCTTCGTTCCGAACCACGTGTTGAGGTCCTTCAAGTACCTCGCCGCAGCAGAGGAGGCGCGGTCGATGTCGAACCGCTGATCGTTTTCCTTTGAGACGATCAAGCCGTATTCCCTGGCGGTCCTCGGCTTAAATTGAAAATGACCGGACGCATCGGCAGAACCGCGTTGCCCCATCAGGATGCCGAAGCTGTTTTCCCGTGCATAGACGGCCTCGAGCGTATTCACCGTAAGCTCATCATTGGAGTCGAAATGCCGGGAGGCGCTCTCAAGCGCCCTTCGGGTACGAGGGGTCTCCCGCTTCAGCCACACATCCACATCGGACGGTTTCTTTGCCATGTCTATCTATCCCTTTTTATTCTCTCAGTCCGCTGGAACTTGCACAACCAAGAGCGAATTATCGTTGGGCAAGGAAGTAACGCCGTTGAGGGTCTTTCGGCCCGGTCCCTACTTCCACTACAAGTCCTCGCCCCACAAGAGAAACCAGACGTGCCCGCGTTCCGCGAGACGATCTTCGAATCCGGACTGCCAGTTCATGCGTCGAAAGACCTTTGGATTTGGATTGCTCGAGAGCATGGAGTATCATTCGATCGGCATTCGCTACGAGAGGAGCCCGTCGACGCTCCCTAAACAGCGTGACTCGGAAATGGGTTCCGATCTCTTCAAATTGAGGATCCTTTAATCCGGCCTCCTGGCAGGCGGCAAGGATCCGCTGGATTCCGCTGCCCCATTGCTCAATGAGTCCTAGGGCATGGAAGACACGGCCCATCACACGGTTTCGAAGACGGGAGATCCCTTTCTGAATTTCCTCGATGGCTAGCCCGAAAGGAAGCAGCCCCGGATTATCCACTTCCAGCCGGTCAGCGTAAATTGCCACGCGGATCGGAGCGCCTCGCTGAGAGTAATCCGCGTGAACGATCGCGTTGATCACCGCTTCCCGAACAGCCGGTAGAGGAAATGCCCATCTCTCTACATGGCGCACTTCTCCAATCACCGTCTCTCGTGCAATGTTGCGTTTGACGAAAGTGATCGTTTCTTCGACAGCTCTCACAAGAGGAGTTTTGATTTCGGCCGCATCCAGAATTCGGCCCCGATCCGTTCCTTCAAAGCGTCCCGCCTGAACCCAGGCATCCGGAAAATATTTTTCGCGCTTCTTTCCAAATAAGAGGACGCCGCCTACCGTGGGAACTTCCCGCCCCTGATGGTGGACGGTCAGCCGTAAAGTCCGCAGATCTGAACGTTTCAAGACCTTGATCGGAGCAAAAGACTCGGAAGCGACTCGGAAGTCGACTGCTTCCGAGTCAAGCTCCGGCATTGGCTGCTCGTCAAAGGATTCGTTGCGAGCCCACCGGCCAAGTTCTTGGATCAACTCTCGGTCGGCTCGACAATTCGTTGAGCCGATACGGACAAAGACTCCCGCCTCGGAACCAAGGGCTTTGACATGGTGAGGTCGGGTAGGGCTCGGATAAACCTGTACAGCCACTACATAGGCACGCCGCCAGGGTAGAATCTCCAAATCCGGTACCAGGTGAGGGCGTATCCCGTCGGCGATAAAGTTTGCCAGGCGCTCTTCTAGAATAAGAGGATCTCCGACCACCCCACAGACGCGACGGGTTCTATTCTCGACACCGACGAGGAGAACACCTCCGGCGGTGTTGGAAAAAGCGACGATGGTGCGAAGGATACTATCGGCAGAAGGGAGGTCCCTTTTAAACTCCAGGGTTTTACCCTCGTTTCTCTTCAGAAGCTCGGTTAAATCCATACTCTGCATTCTACTCTGAAGCACTTGGACTGACAAGGCTTCAGAGCAAGGCGCCCAATGAAAATGGAGGAGAACAAGCCGGCGAGAGGGATTGAACCTCCAACCCCCGCTTTACGAAAGCGGTGCTCTACCATTGAGCTACGCCGGCAATGAATTCCGGAGGAATTCATTCTCAGGGGAAAACCACTGCCTGGTTTTCCCCTGAGAGATCCCTTTCCGGCAAAAGCCACCGGTGCCGTTGGGGGAGATTTCCCATCTCCCCCAACACGCCCCCTCTTCCAGAGGAAATTATAGCCGTTTGGCATGTGGTTTGTCAGTGTCCTATTTGCCCAGGTAGCGCCGCAGTTCCCGCTCTAGGGTTGCTCGAAAATCTTTCGCAATCGCCTGCTGGTCGCGCGGCAGAAAGAGTTTGAGCTCCTGAAGCGGCTCCGATTTCATCGTTTTAAGCCGAGCCAGGGCTTCTGCAAGAAGATGGCGACGTTTCTGCGGCAGAAGCCCCTTGCGCAGGATGAAGTAAAGATCATAGAAGTCTCTCGGTTTGGCGCGGTCCAGCAGGGCCTTGAGCTTCTCCTCCACCAGCAATTCCTGCGGGAGATGCAGCAACGTGTAGGCCGGCAGAAAATCCCCGGCAATCAGGGCCGTTTCCGGCTTGACAGCCGCTCTGTCCCGTAGGGAAATCTCCAAACGGATCTCCACACGGTAATCTCCGAATCGATGATGGATGATCCCAAAATACCCACCGCTGGTCGCCTTGGCTTCTTCAATGTCAATGGACACGCCGGTCCGTTCAACAGCGCTCAAGGTATCCGTGATCAATTCCTCGATCGCCGGCTTTCGGATCCCAAATCCAGAGAAATCCAAATCCTCTGAGAACCGGGGAGATCCATAGATGATGCGAAGGGCCGTCCCTCCCTTAAAGAGCACCCGGTCAGCCGCATGGCGTTGATAGAACGCCGACAAGAACAGGTGCTGGCAGTATTCTCGGGCAATGTTAATGGCCGTCGTCTGGTGCTGTGTGGCCAGCTTTTGTATCGTCTCGACAGCAATCACCCCATCACCTTCTTGAGAAGCTGAAGCAACGACGGGCGCTCAAATAGCTGCGCATAGGATCGCATCCGTTTCCTGCTTAGAGTCCGCAGGTCCAACCGATCGTTCAACTCTTTTTTCCTTAAGTCTGTAAAGTACAGCGTATCGATTACGGCTTTTTCCGGCGTCGCCATGAGGATCGCCTCCTGCCCCATTTTGACCGGCTCGTAACCGGTAAACGCGGATTTCTTCAGTCGATGGTATTCAAATGTCTTGCCGAACGACGTCAGCGCCCGCGTAGGACGCGTGGTCGCCGAGGTGATCACATAGGCGGCCTCCGGGATCAGATGGTAGTGCGACAAGGCAAACTCGAAAGAGATGTACGACGGCTCGTAGAGCCGATTGGCAAGGACCAGTTCTGACGGGGGTTGATCCGCCAGGCAATAGAGTCCGTTTCTGAGCTTGAGGAATGCCCCTCGCTTGGCGTAGCGGTGCACGAGAAAGCGGGCCGCGATGGCAGAGATGCTTAAGATCCGCTGGAGCTCCAGAGGGCTAAACAGCCGTAGCCCCCGCTTCCGGATGGCGTGCTCGACTTCTATCAAATTCACTTTATTAGCCATACTGCTAATAATACATACTGAACTTCGGATTGTCAATGGCCCGAAGGATCCTTCGGGGAGGCCTAAAATCCCTCTTGACCTTAGAGCTAACTCTAAGGTGTATACTCTTGATGAGAGGGAAAGAATGGATGGATTGACCGTGGGGCAAATCGCGCAGGAAGCGCGGGTTGATGCTTGGACAGTCCGGTTTTACGAGAAAGAAGGGCTGCTCCCAAAAGCAAAGAGGACCTCCTCCGGCTACCGATTGCATGGACCGGAGATCGCCGAGCGAATTCGGTTCATCAAGAAGGCGCAACACCTGGGTCTTCGACTGGAGGAGATTCGGGAGATCCTGGATCTCTCAGACCGGGGGTCGTGTCCCTGCGGGCACGTTCGGCAGGTTCTTAAATCGAAGTTGGCCGAGTTGGCCCGAAAGATCTCGGATTTACACGCGGTCCAATCCAGAATCCGCACAGTCTTGAGCCAATCGCGGAGGTTTGGTGTCCGACCCACCGGCAAAGCGCTCTGTCCAACGATTATGGGGGGTGCAAAAGGTAAGAAAACAAAGGAGGCGTCAAAATGAATCAGCAGCCGAAATTTCAGGTGTCCCTCTGCCCCACCTGTGGGGCGTGTCCAGAGGTGGTGCTCGATGTCGCCAAGGAGGCAGTGGCGATCGGCGAGGAAGGCAACCTCGTCCAGTTGAACAAAAAGGCGTGGAATACGCTGGTCGAGAAGATTCAAACCGGCGAACTGAGGAAGATCTAAAGCACCATGAAAGCAGGAAAACTGGGGGCTCTCTCAGCCGTGACCGCCTCCCTCTGCTGCCTGGGCCCAGCCGTTTTAGCGGCGATTGGGCTGGGTGGATTGGCTGCGGGAGCCTTCTTGGCCCGGCTGACGTGGATCTTCTCGGGGCTGGCGACGGCTCTCCTGGTGCTGGGATGGCGTCTCTACGCTACGGAAACCAAGCGGTGCCAGCAGGCGCAGTGCCGGATGCCTGGACGTGCTCTCACCGTGTCAACGTTGGCGGCAGCCTCTCTCATCGTAGGGGCAGTCGCTCTCGTGCATCTGTGGCCGGCGCTCAATCAATTCGCCTGCAGCGTCTCCTGCCCGAGGTGACCGATGAACGAGGCCTGCTGCGAGTTTCATCCCCCGACGATCTGCGGACCAGCGAAATGCCCTGCGTGCGGGGCCCTGGGCAAGCCGGTCAAGCGGGTCACCTTAGGCGCGTTGCTGAAGCCGGAAGTTCGCCCGCGCATCCCGCTCCAGGAAGAATTCTGCTTCTGCCGGACCACCACCTGTGACGCAGTCTACTTTCGGCCTGGGGAAGTGCTGTTTCGTAAGGACGATCTGGCAATCAAGGTGGGGATCAAGGATCCTAGCGATCCCACAACGCCGGTCTGTTATTGCTTCGGCTGGACGCCTAAGAAGATTCATGACGAGATTCAGGCCACCGGCAAAAGCACAGCGGTTGACCAAATCAAGGCGCAGGTAAAGACGGGCAACTGCTACTGCGAGGTCACCAATCCGCAGGGCTCCTGCTGTCTGGGGAATGTGGCAAAAGCTGTGGCCGATGCTCTTGCCGCATCCAGGCAAGTCCGCTGACGGTTCCATACCCAGTCAGTGCCCGGGCCAGGTAATCACCGGATGTTGACGCAGAGAATCATCGAGCGGCTCTGACCGAGCGAAAGATGAGCCAGCTACCTGCGAGACTCAGGATACCGCTATAGAGGAATCCCGCGGCCGGATGGGCCGCCTGCCAGAGCAGCCCGACGATCACCGAGGAGGCGCAGTCACCTAAGCCGTTGACGGTGGCCATGACGCCAAATCCGCTTCCACGCAACTGGGCTGGTAATAGGTCCGAGCCACGGCCTTCTCCAACGTCTCCTCCACGCCGACGAATGCCCCGCCGACCAGGAACAGCGCCGCCAAGTGCCAGAGCGCGGCAAGCGGCAGAAGAAATCCCACGCACATCCCAGCCGACAGAAGATAGCCGAGCGCCAAAATTCGCCTTTTGCCCCATCGATCCCCCAACTGGCCGCTCACGAAACAGGCCGTGGCATACGCCGCGTTGTGCAGCGCATACAAGCCCACGCCAATCATCCCGGCAGCCACCACCCCGCGGCCGGGAGTCAGCATCTGCACCGCGCGCAGGATGAGCAGCGTGTGGGCAAAATCTCCCAATCCAAAGAGCCCCACTCCCACGAGGTAGCGTTTGAATGGCAGGGGCAGCCCCTTCCAGCTGCCGTGAAACGTCAAGCCATGATTCGGCGCAGCACGCTTTGCCTGAACGAGCAGTCCGAACGTGGCCACCGCCAAGAGCCCGGGGATCAGCGTCCAGAGAAAGATCTGCCGGACCGGAAACCAACGCAGGAACCACAGAGCCAGAAGCGGCCCGGCGATGGCGCCGAGCGTGTCGAGGGTTCGCTCGACCCCGAAGGCGCGGCCATAGTGGGCCGGTTCGACCGCCTCGCTCATCAGGGTATCCCGGACCGGCGTCCGGATCCCCCGGCCGCTCCAGGCAATCACTCGACCGGCAAGGACATGCGTCCAGGATCGAGCCCACGCGAAGCTGCCGGTCGCCAGCGTCGTCAGACTATAGCCGAGCACCCCGATCGGCTTGCGGATCCCGGTCCGGTCGGCGAACCACCCGCCCGGCCATTTGGCGAAGCTCGAGAGGGCATCGGAGATGCCTTCGATCATCCCCAACGCCGCGGCCGATGAGCCCATGGAGGCCAGGAACAGCGGCAGGACCGCAGTGGCCGTTTCGTGGGACAGGTCGCTGAAGAAACTGGCCAACCCGATGCCGATGACCGTCCGGTTCAGCCAGGGACGTCGCTGCCCAGATTCTGTTGGCTGGTTAGACCTGTCGCTCAAACGGCAGGGGCCCCATTGGCCCGGTACAAGAGAACCTCGGCCTTCTCCAACGTGATCAGCCCATCCCCGATCATCCCCTCCAGTTGCGGCAGGAACTGCCGGATCTTCTCCTCACTATCCACGATCTCGATGACGATCGGCAGATCCTCCGAGAGCCGCAGGAGTTTCACCGTATGCAAGTGGCTCTTAGCCCCGAATCCCAAGAACCCTTTCAGGCAGGTGGCTCCGGCCAATCCCTGCTTTTTCGCCAGATGGACGATCGCCTCATAGAGCGGCTGGCCCTGCCATTTGTCCTGTTCTCCAATAAAGATGCGCAGTAGTTTTCCTTCCCGAGGTACGGTTGGCATCCCTTTTCTCACCTCCTCACAAGATCTCTGCCACCAAAACGCCTAATCGAAACACCACAAACCCCACTCCGACGCTGATCAGGACGTTCAGGAACGCCCTCCAGGTTTCCCCGTCTTTCATCAGGTTCGCCGTTTCCAGCATGAAGGTGGAGAAGGTCGTGAACGCGCCGCAGAATCCGATCATCAGCAGGAGCCGTGCCGACGGTCCCAAGAGGAACTTCTCCTGCGCCAACGATGCCAGGAACCCGATCAAGAAACACCCGATCAGATTCACCGCCAGCGTCCCGTAGGGGAAATCGGTCCCGCACAGCGTGTAGACAAACCCCGCCAGCAGGTAGCGCGCGAACGTGCCGGCCACTCCGCCTAACCCATCTTTGACAGTTGACGGAAAGCCCCCGACGAAGATTTGGCAATAGGGGGATTTTTACCACCATGTCCCGCCGGTCTTGGTGGGTTCAGACCGGCTGTGCCAGTGGCGGGACCTTGACGCCGACAATCCGGAACAGAGTGCCCGCGCATCCCCGCAGGGCCGTGCGCATCAGGTAGCGCTCGCCGCCCAGCCGAACTACCACCGCCCGCATCGCCGAGCTGTCGCGGATCATCTCATCCCACGGCAACATCATCTTGGCCTCGGCCAGCTTGCGCTTGAGCAAGGCTACCAGGTAGAGAGCAAGGAAGCAGGCGAAGATGTGGCCCTTCACGTTGTCCTTCTTGATGTGGTGGTAGATCGGCCGGACCTCGACGACATCCTTGAGTTCCCGCCATAGACGCTCAATCCAGGTTAGTTCCTTGTACGCTTGCGCCACCTCCACCGCTGGGAGCTTCGTCGTGGTCCGCAGCACATACTTGCCGTCGTATCGCGCGTCCTCTTGGACGCGCCGGGCGTCAATCGTCGCGGTCGCCTTGTCTATCTTCAGGAACCGCTTATAGCCCCGGTTGCCGATGAGTTTCTTCACACCTCCTGATGCCAACTTCTGGCGAATCTTCTCCAGGATGGCCTCCCGGTCCCTGCGGTCCTTCTCCGCTTCCTCCGGGTTAAAGCAGATGACGTAGCGCCGGTTCCTGTTGCGGACCCAGACCTCTTTGACGTGCAGGTTGTTGGCCACCTCCTGGTAGCGGCCGGCGCGGGCGAGCACGTTGTCGCGCACCTCCACCAGCCGTCTCATCTTCATCCCCACGATGTAGTCGTATCCGGCCTGCCGGACTGCCTTGAGGTTCGCTCCTGAGACCATCCCGCGGTCGCAGACCAAGACCACTTTGCGCAGCTTAAACCGCTTGCGCAATCCCTCCACCACCGGCACCAACGTTTTGACGTCGGCCATGTTGCCGGGCCAAATCTCGCAGGCGATGGGCAGCCCGTCACGCCGCATCACCACCCCAAGCACCAACTGCAGGTGGTCTGGCTTGTGGTCCTTGCTCTTGCCGAGTTTCGCCCATCCCTCCCAGGCCTGGCCCTCGAAGTAGGTGCTGGTGGTATCGAAGAACACCAGATCAAGGTCCTGGTTGAACAGATCCAGCCCCC
>PCVW01000064.1:0-2187 GCA_002787095.1 Candidatus Omnitrophica bacterium CG11_big_fil_rev_8_21_14_0_20_64_10
CCGGAACAACCCCTCCAGCTCCCAGAGCAGCCCCAGCATCCCCTGCACGCTCTCCTCCGGCTGGTACGGATGCAGGTCGGTGAAACCGGAGAGAGCTGAGAGCTCCTCGTTGATCTTGGGGTTGTACTTCATCGTGCAGGAGCCGAGCGGATAGAAATGGGTTTCGACCGAGAAGTTCAGATGGGCCAGCCGGAGGAAGTGGCGGACCAGGTCCAGCTCGCTGACCTCGGGCAGCGGCACCGGCTCCCGCCGGACCCAATCGGCCGGCAGCGCCCGAGCCGGATCCACCGCCGGCACATCCAGGGGCGGCAGTTCAAAAGCCCGGCGGCCCGAGCTGGAAAGCTCCTTCAGCAGCGGCTCGACCGGAAGGAGCCCCTCCACCGGCTGGGTCTCCGCCTCGGCCGTCGGGATGCTCTCCTTCATCGGAGGATCTCCCGGAGCGCTTCGGCAAAACGATCGATCTGCTCCTTCGAGCGGGCTTCGGTCACGCAGACCAGCCAGCCGTTCGCGAGCTTCGGGTCCCACCGCTTGAGCGCCAACCCGCCGAGGAAGCCCCGCTTCAGCAACTCGGCGTTGACCTGTTCCGGATCCTTCGGAAGCGAGAGGGCGAATTCATTGAAGAAGGGACGGTCGAACAGCGGCTCGACCCCCGGCAGGGCGGTCAATGTCTGATGGGCGTAGCGGGCCTTCGAAAGATTCTGCACCCCCAACTCCCGGAAGCCGGACTTCCCCAGCGCCGCCAGGTAGACCGCGGCGTTGAGGGCCATCATCGCCTCGTTGGTGCAGATGTTGGAGGTGGCGCGGGAGCGCCGGATGTGCTGCTCCCGGGTCTGGATCGTGAGGACGAAGCCCCGCCGGCCGTTGGCGTCCCGGGTCCGTCCGACGATCCGGCCCGGCAAACGGCGCAGCAGCTCCTCCCGGCAGGCGAACAGCCCCAGATACGGCCCGCCGTACAGAAGCGGGGTCCCCAGCGCCTGCCCTTCTCCGACGACGATGTCCGCCCCGATCTCGGCCGGCGGCCGGACGACCGACAGGGCGATCGGATCGGCCGAAACGATCACCAGAGCCCCCTGCGCTTTGGCCTTCCGAATCAGAGCGGCCCACTCCTCAATGCAGCCGAAGGCGTTGGGCAGCTGGAGCACCAAACAGGCGGTCTGGTCGGTGATCTTCGATTCGGCCGCCGGGTCCACCGCCCCGTCCCGATGGGGGAGCAAATCCAGCGCCGCTTCGCTGCCGGCCAGATAGGTCTTCAGGGTCTGCCGGTATTCCGGATGAACGGTCCGGCTGATCGCCACTCGGTTTCGCCCGGTCGCCCGGAGCGCCAGCACCACCGCCTCGGCCAGGGCGGAGGCCCCCTCATAGAGGGAGGCGTTGGCCACCGCCATGCCGGTCAGGTCGCAGATCATGCTCTGAAACTCGTACATCGCCTGCAGGGTTCCCTGGGAGGCCTCCGGCTGATAGGGGGTGTAGGCGGTCAGGAACTCCCCACGGGAGAAGAGGTAGCGGACGACGCTCGGGATCCAGTGCTCCGTCGCTCCGGCCCCGAGGAAGGAGACCTCGGTCCGGACCGTTCGGTTGCGGGCGGCCTGACCGGTCAGCAGCCCGGTCAATTCCGGTTCGGAGAGGCCTTTCGGAAGGTTCCATTTCGCCCGGGGGATCCCGGGCGGAATCGACAGGAGCCTTTCGAAGGCATCCACCCCGGCGGCGGCCAGCATCGCCTGCTGGTCCCGCTCGGTGATGGGGACGAAATTCACGCTTCCTTCCCCTGCACGAACTGTTCGTACTGCGGCAGGTCCATCAATCCTTCGAGGTTCCCGGCATCAATCCCCTCCAGCTCGAAGATCCAGCCCTCAGCATACGGCGCGGCGTTGACCCGCCCGGGGTTCTTGGCCAGCTCCTCATTGGCGCGAGCCACCTTGCCCGCCACCGGCGCGTAGATCGAAAAGGCCGACTTCACCGACTCGACGACCGCCGCCTCCTCGCCGGCCCCGACCGTTTTTCCCAGCGCCGGGACCTCGACGAAAACGACATCGGAGATCTCCTGCTGGGCGTGGTCGGTGATGCCGACGACCCCCTTGTTCCCCTCCACCCGGATCCACTCATGCGTCTTGGTGTATTTCAATTTCTCCAGATCGGCCATCACGCTCCTCTTTTTCTTCGGTAAAACGGAAGTTTCACGATTTCAGC
>PCVW01000064.1:2230-21639 GCA_002787095.1 Candidatus Omnitrophica bacterium CG11_big_fil_rev_8_21_14_0_20_64_10
TTGCCGCCGGAGAGGATCGGACAGCCGTGGCGGGCCACCCCCGCCCCGGTCAGACGGAAGCCGCTCAAGCGCCGGGCCGCCCCCGCCCGCTCCTGCTTCTCCAGCGCCTCCCGTCCGATGAACGGCCCCTTGGCCCAGCCGATCGTCCACTCCAGCCCCGCTTCCAGCGGTGTCGTCCGCTCATCCAGATCGGATCCCCCCAGCGGCAGACCGGCCTCCAGCCGCAGGGTGTCCCGGGCCCCCAGTCCGACCGGCTCCAGCCCGGCCGACGCGCCGGTCTCCAGCAAATGGTTCCAGACCGTTCCCAACCCGGAAGCCGGTACGAACAGCTCACAGCCATCCTCCCCGGTGTAGCCGGTCCGGGCCAACCAGACAGCCACGCCGGCCACCCGGCCGGGCCGGACCGTGTAGCGGGGGGCGGCCGCCAATGCCTTGCCGGCGGCGCCCGCCAGGATCTCCAGGGCGCGGGGCCCCTGCAGCGCCAGGGTGCCGAAATCTTCCCGCAGATCGGCCGTCTCCGCCTCACCGGTCAACCGCTGACGCAGCCAATCCAGGATCTTGTCGCCGTTGGCCGCGTTGACCACCAGCCGGACCCGGTCGGCGGCCAGCCGGTAAAGGATCATCTCGTCCAGGATCGCCCCGGCTTCGGAGCAGATCGGGGTGTAGAGGGCCTGCCCAGGACCCAGCCGGCCCAAATCCTGCGTCACGATCCGGTTGAGTCCCGCGACCGCGCCGGATCCGGAAACCTCCAGGTGGCCCAGATGGGAGACATCGAACAGCCCGGCGGCGGTCCGGACCGCCTGGTGCTCCTTGAGGATCGAGCTGTAATAGACCGGAAGCTCCCAGCCGCTGAAGGGGGCCCAGCGGGGGTTCAACCGCTTTTGAAGTTCAAACAGCGGGGTCCGCTTCAACACCGGCTCAGCGATAGAACTGTTGGACGATTGCGACGGCATCCTGCGGCCGGTCGGCCTCCTGAAACAGCTTCATCTCCGAGGGAACAACCGCCCCCGATTTGACGACGGTCCCCTTCAGCCAGTCCATCATCCCCTTCCAGTAGGCCGAGCCGTACAGGATGCAGGGCATCGGCCGGACCCGCCGGGTCTGGATCAGAGTGACCACCTCCATCAGCTCGTCCAGGGTACCGTACCCCCCCGGGAAGAAGACAAAGGCCTTGGCGTGCTTGAGGAACATCACCTTGCGGACAAAGAAGTAGCGGAACTCCAGCAGCTTGGTGGTGTAGGCGTTCGGCTTCTGCTGGGAGGGGAGCACGATGTTGAGCCCCACCGATTCTCCGCCGGCGGCCCGGGCCCCCTTGTTGGCCGCCTCCATGATCGCCGGTCCGGCCCCGGTGATCACCGCGTAACCGGCCTTCGCGAAGGCCCGCCCGGTCGCCTCCGCCGCCTTGTACCAGGGGGAGGTCCGCTTGGTCCGGGAGGAGCCGAAGATGGAAACGGCCGGCCCGATCCCGGAAAGGCTGTCAAAACCGTCCACGAACTCGGACATGATCCGGAAGATCCGCCACGGATCCTCCCAGCTGAGTTCCGGCTCGAGAAAGTTCTTGGGCTTCGGCTTGGGCATGGGGCACATTATACCCTACTCGTTGAGGAGCCGCTCAATCGCGGCGATGAAGACGGTCTTCTCCCGGTAGCCCAGGTGCGTCTCGGCGATCCGCCCCTCCTTGTCGATCAGGAAGGTGGTGGGCAGCCCCCGGATCCCGCCGAAACGGCCCGGCAGCTCCTCCCCCGCCATCGCGACCGGATAATTCAATTGATTCCGGGCGGCGAACGACCGGACGACCCGCTCCCCCTGCTCATCCACCGAGAGGGCGATCATCTCAAACCCGCGGTCCCGGTAGGCGGGGTACAACTCCTTGAAATGGGGAACCTCGGCGACGCAGGGGGGACACCAGGTGGCCCAGAAATCCACCAGCACCACCTTCCCCCGCTGGGCCGCCAGGGAGAACGGTTCGCCGTCCAACCGGGTCACTTGAAAGTCGGGAGCCGCCGGCCGGGTCTGGGCGGGAGCGGTCTTCGCGGCGGCCGGCTGCGATTCATTCCGGGCCGGAGGGCCGGCCGGCTCCCCCTGGCAACCGACCACCAACAAAAGCACCGGCAACAGCAGCCCACGCCGTCCCATTCCCCTTCCTCCCGTCACAGCGCGAACCGGTTGAAGAAACCGAAATACTGAATCAGCCCGGTCAGGCGGTCGGTCAGGATCAGAACCCCGATCCCCACCAGCAGGATGCCGGACAGGATCTCGACGACCCTCAGGTACCGCTTGAAGCGGGCGAAAAACCGCAGGAACGCCTGCACCCCCAGACTCGTCAGCAGAAAGGGGACCCCGAGGCCCAGGGAGTAGACCGCCAGCAGGGCCATCCCCTGTCCGACGGTTTCCTGGGTCGCCGCCAGCGCCAGGATCCCGGCCAGGATCGGCCCGATGCAGGGGGTCCAGCCGAAGGCGAAGGCGGCCCCGATCAGGAGGGCCCCGATGGGATGAACCGGGCCCCGCTTGAGCTCGAACCGCCGCTCCGCCTGCAGAAAGGGGATCCGGACGATTCCGATCAGATGAACCCCGAGGCCGATGATCACCATTCCGGCGGCGATCCGGAAAAGGGCCAGCTGCCGCACCAGCAGGGAGCCGACCGCCGTCGCGGTCGCCCCCATCAGGGTGAAGACAATGGCGAAGCCCAGGACGAACCAAACGGAACTCACGAAGGCCCGGCGGACCGCCGCCGAGTGGGAGTCGGCCGTCTGCAGGTCCGACAAGGAAACGCCGGAGATGAATGAGATGTAGCCGGGGATCAACGGCAGGACGCAGGGGGAGAGAAAGGAGACCACCCCGGCAACGGCCGCGGTCAGGAAATTGACGCCGGTCATCGGGCTTCCCGGCTCAACCGGCCGGCTCGTCGCACAGCTTCCCCCCGATCCCCCAATCCGACTTGGGCCGGTCGGTGAAGGTGATCCAGACATGTTCCCGGGGGGTCTTCAAAATCTCCTCGGCGGCCCGGGTCACCGCCTCCACGAAGGCCTTCTTCTGCGCCCGGCTGCGTCCCTCAAACAATTCAACGGAAATGACCGGCATCACCGCCCTCCTAAGTTATCCACAGAGAGGGACTGTCCCTGGGTGTTGATAACTTTCACTCGACGATGTCCCCGACGATCGGCTCCACCTTGACCCCCTGCTGGGTGAGGTAGGCAACCCCCTTCTCCAGCGCCGCCTCGGCGCCGTCCAGCTCCAGCACCATCTCCCCGACCGTCTCGGTCACCTTCGCCCGGCGGACATTGGGAATCACCTCGAACTTCCTGGCCATCGTGAAGATGACCGGCTCCTTGATCAGTTTCTGGGGAAAGATCAGGTGCACCAGCCGCTTCGCCATCACGCCCCTCCCGCGATCGCCGGGATGATCGAGAGCTCATCCCCGTTTTTCAATTCCGTCCCCTCCTGCTTGAGGAACCGGATGTCCTCCTCGTTCACATAGACATTCACGAACCGCCTGAGCTTCCCCTGCGCGTCGCAGAGCCGGTCCTGGATCCCCGGGAACTGCCGCTCCAGGTCGGCGATCACCTCCCCGACCGTCTTCCCGTCGGACTGCACCTCGGCCTTCTCCCCCGTCAGCTTCTGCAGGGGGGTCGGAATGCGCACCATCACCGCCATGGCAAATCTCCTTTGATCATCTTCATGATGCCGATCGCTCCATCGCTTCTTCAAAGGCCTTCAGCGTCGGCTTGATCTTGATCGGCTTGCCGATCCGGTGCATGACCGCTTCCTGGGTCTTGAGCCCCTGGCCGGTGATGCAGATCACGACCGACTCGTTCTTCGGAAGCCGCCCCGCGGCCGCCAGCTTCCTGGCCGCCGCGACGGTCACCCCGCCGGCGGTCTCGGTGAAGACCCCCTCGGTCGCCGCCAGCAGCTTGATCCCTTCGACGATCTCGTCGTCGGTGACCGCCGCGCCCCAGCCGCCGGTCTCCCGGATCGCGTCGGCGGCGTAGTAGCCGTCGGCCGGGTTGCCGATCGCCAGCGATTTGGCGATCGTTTTCGGCTTGACCGGCTTGATGATGTCGCTCCCCTGCTCGACCGCCTCGACGATCGGGCCGCAGCCGGCCGCCTGGGCCGCGTACATCCGGGTCTCCGGCTTGGGGATCAACCCCATCGCGTGAAACTCCTTGAACCCCTTCCAGATCTTGACGAGCAAAGAACCGCTGGCGGCCGGAACGACGATGTGCTTCGGCGCCCGCCAACCAAGCTGCTCGGCCACCTCGAACCCGTAGGTCTTCGACCCCTCGGCGTAGTAGGGGCGGATGTTGATGTTCACGAAGGCCCATTTGTGCCGGGCGCCGATTTCGGCGCAGAGGCGGTTCACCTCGTCGTAATTCCCCTCGACCGCGACCAGGGTCGGGGCGAAAACGAGGGAGTTGACCACCTTCCCCATCTCCAGATCGGCCGGGATGAAGATCACCCGCTTCATCCCCGCCCGGGCGGAAAGGGCCGAGACCGCGTTGGCAAGGTTCCCCGTGGAGGCGCAGGAGGCGGTGTCGAACCCCAGCTCCTTGGCCCGGGAGAGGGCCACCGAGACCACCCGGTCCTTGAAGGAGAGGGTCGGGTGGCAGACCGAGTCGTCCTTGACATACAGCTCCTTGAGCCCCAGCGCCTCCCCGAGGTTGCGGGCCCGCAACAGCGGGGTCATCCCGGTGTCGAAACCGACGGTCGGTTCCCCGTCGATCGGCAGGAACTCCCGGTAGCGCCAGATGCTGTGCGCGCGGGCGGCGATCGTCTCCCGGCTGACCTGCCCCTTGATGCGATCGTAGTCGTAATCCACCTCCAGCGAGCCGAAGCAGTAGTCGCAGACATAGATCGCCTGCGCCGGAAAAGCCCGGCCGCACTCCCGGCACTTGAGCCCCTTGATCAGGGAGGAGCTTACTGCCATGCCTTCTTGACGGTCTTGGGCAGAATCACGACTTCCACCCGCCGGTTCTGCCGCTTGCCTTCATCGGTGGCGTTGGGCGCGACCGGATGGAACTGGCCGTAGCCGACCGCCCGCAGCCGATCGGGGGCCACCCCCTGCTGATCCACGAAGTAATGGACGACCGCCAGCGCCCGGCCGGTCGAAAGCTCCCAGTTGGACTTCCAGCCGGAATACTTGATCGGGTCGTCGTCGGTGTGCCCTTCCACCGCGACCGGGGAATCCGGCACGGTCTCCTTGAGAACCGAGGCCACCCCTTCCAGGGTCTTCTTGCCGCTCTCCTTGATCTCCGCCTTGCCGGAGTCGAAGAAGATCTCGTTGAGCATCGTCAGCACCAGCCCCCGCTCGGTCATCTCCAGCTTGGCCTGGGCGTCTCCCAGCTCCTTTCGGAGCTTCTCGGCCAGACGACGCTGCGCCTCGACCAATTCATTGGCCTCCTGGCTTGCCTGTTGGCGGGTCTCCTCCAGCTTCCGATCCCGCTCATTCCGCAGTCGGTCCAGCTGGCCCTGGTGTTCGGCTCCAAGCTGCTTGAGACTGGCTTCCAGGTCCCGCTTCTCTCCCAACAGCCGGTCCCGGGTCCGCTCCATCTCCACCAACTCCCCCTCCATCCGGGACAGCTTGACCTCCAAGTCGGCCGCCCGCTCTTGCGCCTCGGAGAGCCGGGTGGACTTCCAGGAGCATCCCCCCACCGCCAAAACAACCGCCGCCAGAAAAACCGCCGCCCGCTTCATAAGACCAATCCCCCTTTCAAATCCGTTCGTCGATTCGAATGCTCTTTTTCCGGACCTTGAACCACGGTCACCTCGATCGGCTGGGTCTGGAAGACCTCCTTCCCGATCGTCACCTTGACCGGCCCCAACCGGTGCCTGCCTGACTGCATCGCCGCCAACAGGTAAGACACCGTCAACACCTGCTTGAATTGCCGGCCCTCCAAAGAAAGCTGCTGCGACTGCCCGGAGGAGACCACCCGGAACCCCTCGAACGGCTCCAACTCCACCTCGGGCGTCTGATTCAATTTTCCGCTGATCAAGATCTCGAACTGAAGGGTGCCGCCGGCCGGGACCTCCAGCTTGTCCACCCGGGCGGCAACCCGCACCCCCTTCTGCGGCGGGGCTGCCTGCCCCTCGGCAAGCGCCGCACCGCTCCCGAACCCGAGAACCAGCGTCAACCCCAGAAGGAGCCGCGCGCTACGAGCCATCCTCTTCCCCGGGAAGAACCGTCTTCTCCAAAATCTCGATGATCCGGTCCCCCGCCTCCTCCCGAAGACGCCGGGCGTCGGCTTCCGATCCGACGATCGCGCCGTAATGCATCGGGACCGTCACCTTCGCCCGGATTGCCTGCGCGGCGGCAGCCGCCTGAGAAGCGGTCATCACATAGGCGCCGCTGACCGGCAACAGGGCCACTTCCGGCTCCAACCCCTCCATCTCCGGAATGAAGTCGGTGTCCCCCGCGTGATAGAGCCGAACCCGGCCCACAGTGACGACGAAGCCGACCCATCCGCTTTCCTTCAGATGAAAATCCTTGTCGAGGTTGTAGGCGGGGACCCCTTCGATCCGGACGCCGCGAACCTCCAGCGTCTGCCCCGGCGCGATTTCCTTAACCTCCGCTTGGACGCCGGCTTCCCGCAGCTTCGGGATGCAATCGGCCGGCGCGACGACGACCGCGCCGTCGGCCGCCACCTTCATCACCGACTCCGGATCCAGATGGTCGAAGTGGGAATGGCTGATCAGGATGATCTTCCCATCGTGGGGAGCCGCGTCGATCTGGAAGGGATCCATGTAGATGACGGTCCCCTCCTTTTCCCATCGAAACGAAGCATGCCCAAGCCATGACAGGCCTTGAAGATAGGAGCTCCCCGGCATCTCGACCGCCGCCAGCGCCCCGGTCGAAACAGAGAGAGCAAGCCCCAGAGTGAACGCGATGGGAGAGCGCATGACTGGGTCAGTCTACCACAGGGACCGGCGGCTGTCAGCCGCCGCCGACTACGCCTGGGGCTGGAGCCGGCGCTCGGTGAGGAGCCGGTCCCAGGCCTCCAGGCCGGCGGAGGTCATTCCGAGGAAGCGGCCCAACTGCCGCAGATCGAAGCGGTTCAGGACGGTCTGGGTCTCCAGCCCGGCAGCCATGTAATGGAGCTGGCGGTCCGCCAGGGCCGCGCCCAGGTCGCCGCCGTACTGCCCGGCCACATCCACGACCGGCTCGAGAAGCCGGATGCCGGCCGCCTCCAGCCCCCCCTCGATCTCCTTCTTCCGGTGACCATCCTTCGTGAAGATGACCACCTGAATCGGCTGGCTGGGGACCAGCTTGATTTCGGTGATGACATTCAGAATCTGGTCTGTCGGGAGATGGTCTGTGTCGGCCAGCAAAACCACCTTGTTGGTCGTCGCGCCGGCCGGAAGACGGGTGATCCCCGGCTCCCGCTCTTCGAGACCACCTTCCAGCCTGGTCGGGGGATCCAGCTTGGCCGCGGACCCCAACTCCATCTTCGGACCCAACTGGAGGGGAGACCCCAACGGGGAGACATCGGCGGCATCGGCCTGTGCCGGCAGAGCCGGAGTTTTAGCGAGGACAAATGACGGGACCGGCCACAGTTTGATCGAGCCATTCGCCCGGCCGGCGGCGATCTGGTTGGGATTTCGCATGAAGGCCAGACTTCGGATCGGCTGAGCCCCCTGAAGTTCTCCCAAGAACAGCCCGGTCCGAACATCCCAGAAATAGACCGCCCCCGCCTCCCCTGCCGAGGCGAGAATTCGCGGCGGCAGCAGCGCCTCCTGCTCGTCATACTCCAGCAGGAAGGCCAGCGCGTTGACCGAATCATCCCCCGCCTGATGGAGCGTCTGCGCCCGCCCGGTCTCCAGGTTTCGGATCACCACCCGACCCGAACCATCCCCCGACACCAGCAACCGGCCGTCCCGGCTAAAGAGCAATTGGTTCACCCGGAAGCCGAAATGATCCCGGAACGGCTGACCGACCAGCTGAGCCGGCTGCGAATAGAAATCAGCCCCCTGCCCCACATCCCACAACCGGGTCAAGCCGTCGCCCGTCGCGACGGCAACGATATTTCCGGGCGACCAGGCGACGGCATCCGGGGTCCCTCCCTGGACCCGGAATCGCTTGATCTCTCCGGTCTTCCGGTCCACAACGGAGCTCTCTGCCAGCGATTCGTCCACATTCTGGATCAGGACATGATCCCGGTCCCCGCCGATCACGACTGATTTCCGATCGGGACTGAAGGCGACCGCGGAGGGCCAAACCGACTCGGGAGCGACGATCGGCTCCGCGTAAGAGAGGAATTTCCTCTTCCCCAAAGTGGTCCCGATGCCATGCACCAGATGGGGCCGCTGAACCTTGTCGGGGCTCCAGATCAAGGCGGCGACGCTGTTGGCCGAAAGGGTGACCGCCTGGGCCCCCGGCTGCCTGAAGACAGACCCCGAACCATTCTGCATCAGCCGAAGCTCCTCGGCGGTTCCCGACTCGTTGCGGAACTGCAGGAATCCATTGGCGGAGCTCATCGTTACCAGCCGGGGAGAGCGCTCGACCCGGGTGAAGAGAAGCCGGTCCACCGGCCGGCCCCCCACCTGATGGACCGTCATACCCAGCTTCTCATGGATCGCGCTCTCCAGCCCGGCGGTGATCGGCCCATCATAGGAATGATAGAACTTCGGCTGCAGGGTCGCGGCGGCGGCCCCCTGGAGCCCCCGGGTGGACTCCTCCATGGCCGAAAGGAGCACCCGAATGGGGGTCGTCCGAACCCGTTCCCTTTCCGATTTCAGCCTGATACTTTGAACCTGTTTCTGGATCTCCGCGATGAACGGCGCTCCGATCCCGCGAGCCACCCCGCCGCCGATCACCCATGACATGACATCCACTCCGGCCAAATGGCCACGCTCGTCAATGGTCTCGGTGGCCCGCACGATGGAGCGGGCAATCGCCGAAGCAGCCCCCTCCACCAGTTCCGTCGCGATCGGATTGGGTTTGTCTCCGGCGCTCAGATAGGCCCGACCCACATGAACGGCTGTCAATCTTTCCAAATCAGCGTCGGAAACATCCCCATCGGCGCCCGGCTCAATCCCGGCCAGATCCAGAAGCTGGGTGGTCCCCGGCTGCTTGGCTTTGACCCGTTCCCGAGCCATCCGGGCCAGCCAGGTTCCGGAAGCCATCTCCTCCATGTTCCGGCCGTCCGGCTGCGGGTCATTCCACATCCCCAGATCCGCCGCCGTCTGGCTGGCGCGATGGAAATAGGCCCCGTTGGCGCCGGTGGAAACCGTCAGATACCCCACCACCGGCCGGTTCCTGCCGGCGCCGTAGGCCGCCTCGGCCCGAACCGCCGAGACCATGTCATTGGAGAGGGACACCATCGGGCTGGTCGCCGTGGCACCCTTTTCCTCGCTCAAACCCAACGCATGGGCCATCTCCCATCGAACATTCTTGCCTCCCATTGGACCGTTGTTTTGTTTCTCAACGAATCCACTGGCTTCGTCAATGTCCCCAGCCAGAGAGAAGACCACCGCCCCCACATCCACCAAACCCGTGAAACCAGCTGCCTGAAGAAGCCGGATAATGTGCCGCTTCATTTGGGTCTTGATCAGCAGGAAATTGTGCGAATGAGTCGGATCGGGGGTTCCCGCTGGGTGCTTGAATTCGTTGGCATGATCCGGGATCGTCACCAGCACCTCGCCGGTCCGTCGGTCGACCAGGGCAGCCCGAGTGTAGGTGCCGCCGAACTCGACCGCCACCACCCGGTCCGCCGCCGGCACCTGCTCGATCACTCCACTCTCAACCGGCACGGCCGACTCCAGTCCGGAGGCAGTCTTCTTCATCGCCCGGGTCAGGAGCCCCACCTGGCGCTCGGCATCCGGGTCCCCGGTATTCAGCCGAACAGCAGGCCGGCCGGACATCTGGAAGAGACGGGCCACCGCGGTGGAACGGGGCGCCCCGTAAGGAACCGCGATCGCCTGCGCGTCTCGCAGAGGAGATCCGGTCGAAAGATGGATCGGACTCAGACCGGCCGCCTGCCGGCCGCCAATCTCCATCACTTCATAGCCCCGCTGCCGCATGCCGGCGGCAACCTCCGGCATCTCCACGACCACCACCGGCGCCTCGCCCGACAGCAAGACCTTGGCCATCACAATATTGGCATAGGCCACCCCCTGATTCATGGCCTTGAACTCGGCCTCCAGCCTCTCCCGCTCGGCCCGCAGCTCCGCGACCCGATCAAGCTGACCCTTCCCCAGAGCGGTCAGCTCCGCTTTCTTGGCCTGCTTGACCGCCTCGGAAGCGGCAATGACCGCTTCGTAATGCTCCTGGGCCGTTCCCTTCTGCGCGAAGGCGGCCAACGCCTCGGTGACCTGGCTCAATTTGCTCACGCTCAAGAGAACGGTCTCCACCTCCGCCGGATCGGAGACCGGCTGTTGCGGGATCAGGTTAAGGGGATCGAGGATCCGGCCCATCACCTTCCATCGGAAGTTCTCGGTCACCAGCCGGGCGGCATTGTCCCGGGCGGTGTCATTCCTGGAAACATACCGAGCTGAGAGATCCGCGCTCTCCCGGACCCGCTGATCCAGCAACCGGCCCAATGCCTGCTTGATGTCATAAAACTCGGCCGCCAGATCACCGGTTACGCTCCCCGCGCTCCGGACCTGCCCCGCCCATCGATTGAACCGGCCGACGAAACCATCCGCCAACCCGAGCAGCTCTTTGAGCCGGTCCAATGCCCCCTCGACGGCGGCATCCTGCTCGGCGATGTTGCCGGCGTCCACCGGATTGTACTTGTCGGAATCGGGATCGGAAGCGTGATCCCGGTAGGCGATCGCCCGGATCCCCGGCGTATTGAGCTCCAGAGTCCGGGCGGAACCCACCAGCCCCTGAATGACATCCGGCAGCCGGACGCCGAACCGGCCTTCCAGGTGGCCTTTGAGCTCTTCCGATTCGATGTGGTTCATCAGGGACCAGAGCAGCGGACCGATCCGGGTGTAAACCACCCCTTCCAGAAACGGCTCGGCCTCTTCATGGGACATGAACGGCATCACCGCCAGGGGCAGCAGCCGGGTGGTCCCAATCTCCGTCTTGGAGCGGCGGAACCAAAGCTTGTACAGGTAATAGGTCTTTCCGCCCAATCCGGCCTTTCCGGAAGCCCCCGGCCGGGCGGTGTAGGAAATCTGAACCTCATACCCGCCGTCGTGGAGCTCCCGGTTGCCGGCTCCCGGCAACTCCCGATCCTCCTCCCGGTTGATCGGCTCCGAAACGGTGATCTGGGCCGGATCCACGGTGACGCCGCCGCCGATCGTCTGGGAGAGCAGCTGGGCGGTCTCCGACTTGATGCGGGCAACCCACTCCCCGTCCCGCTTGAGCAGAAGATCGGCGCTGTCCTTGTACGGTTCCTGATCCTTGGTCCCGATGCCGCGATACATCTGGGTCTTGTTGCCCGGATCGGCCGACTTCATCGGCGGCAGAATGTCATAAATCAGGTGGTGCGTCAGGTACTGCAGCTGTCCCTGTTCATACCAATGGTCCACCTGGCCCAGCAGTTCGTCCCGACGGCCGGCATCCTTGACCAGCAGCGGAATCAGCGCCCGGACCTGGTCCGGTTTCCTGAAGAAGTAGCACATGGAACTGAAGACCTGGGCCATGTCCCGCACCTGAACCAGGTCGCCGATGAACGCGGCCGCCGGCGGTTCCCCGCCGCCGACCCGGAACTTCCCCTTCCCGTGCCGTTCGGCCAGGCGGGCAATCATATTGTTGATCCCCTGCACGACATTGGCCTCCCCCACCTCCGTGATGGCGACCTCGTAATTGAGTTGATCGGCCTCGGAGACGATCTGAATGACCGGGTTGCCGGGCCCGTTGGAGACGATGCCGACCCCCGGAAGGCCGGCCTCCCGGGCCGACATCACCAGAGCCATGACGTCCAGCATGTAGCCGGCCTGCGGATCCAGGTACTTGAATTGTTTGTCATTCGGGTCCCGGTAAGCCACCCCTTTTCGGTCCCCGTCCGGATCGGGATTGACCAACAGCATGGTCTTGCCCTGCGCGTCCATCGCGTCGGCGATCGCTTGGGCGAACTTCATCATCGGCTTGGCCGAGACGACCCCGGGCGGAAGATCGTGACCGAACAGGCCGGCGTCAAACCCCATGTTGATGTAGCCGCCGAAAAGCCGGTCGAAAAGGGGCAGATCGGTGACCCGGACCCCGCCGTTGGTGTCCAAAACCGCGGTGATCCCCAGCGCTTGAAGCTCCTGAGACAATTGGTCGAATTTTTGAGCGAGCTCGCCGTCATCCTGGGTGAAGACCCCGGTGAACGACTGCTCCAGGTAGCGGTGGTAGCGCCGCCGGGAGTCGGCGTACTGTTCCGGCAGCCCTTGCATTACCTTCCGAACCCGGTCGTTGAGGGACGCATCCATCAGCGTATCGATCAATCCGTTGACCCCATCGGGGTCCTCGGCCGCCTTCTGGATCGTCTTGTTGAAGGCCTCGGCCCGCTTCCAGGGCAGGATCTGCCCCAGCCAAAGCATCAGCTTGGTCCCGACATGCCCCTGCTTGATGTGGCTGGGGGTCACCACCACGGTCGCCAGGATGTTCTCCTCCGGATCCGATTCCAGCGCCCGATCGGCCCCCTCGGGGGCGCTGGTGATGCCGGTGAACTTGACCTCCACCCCCATTGAGAGGAACATCCTGGACATCACCTGAAAGATCGCCGGGGTGTTGGATCGGGGATCCATCCCCATCGCCACGGCCCATTGCTTCGGCATCGAAAGATGGAACTCCCGCCGCCAGCCAGGCATCTGCTCGACGAACAGCTTGGTCACCAGAGCGAACACCAGCTTTACCACGTCATGCGGCTGGGAACCAATGTCCGCCATCAGCTCCGGATCCAGGAACCCGATCGGCTTGCCGTCCCCCCGATCGATGAACCCGGCGTTGACCAGGTCGATCGGAGCGGCCATCCGCTGGCCCGAACCGGACAGCATGCAGAGCTTGTTGGCCGAATCCAGGAAGGTTATCAATTGCCGATGGAGTTGCTGCCGGCGCTCGGCAGTCATGGCCCCGGCGAAGATCGGGGTATCGGGAGAGCCGTACTCCATCTTGTGCACCGGATCCACCCAGGTTGTCAGGGCATCCTTCCGGTAATAGTCGGCGTAGGGACCCGGCTGAGCGGGCCGGATCCGCTGTTCGGCCGTCAGGATCTCCCGGACCACATCGATCCGGTTGTAAACCCGGGCCTTGACGATCACATCCCGGGCCGCCGCGGCAACCGCCTGCTCCTTGTGGTGGAGGGCCTGGGCCGCCGCCTCGACGGCATCGGCCTCCAGCGGCTTGCCTTCGGAGAGGTCGTACACATAGCCGTACAGCCGCTCCAGCGCGTCCTTGTTGGGCTGCACAAACCAGAGGTCCTGCCCCACCCGGTCGTTGTTCACCCGGATCGTGACCCGCTTGCCCTCGGCCACCTCCCGAGCCACCGTCTCAGGATCGAAATCGTGGATGGAATGAACCGGGAACAACCGCGCGTCCGCCTCCTTCCCCAACTTGGCGGCGACAATATCGGGAAGCTTGTCCCCATTCTCGGGCTTCACATCGTACCGAACGACGGTCGTCCTGGGAGAAACCTCACTGATGGTCGTCACATAGTCCGCGTTGAACTCAGGCGCCACAACCACCGCGTTGTCGGAAAGGGCCAGGATGGTTCCGGGGGATCCGCCGGGCCAGGCCGATGTGATTTCCTCCGAGGTAACCGTGCGAACCCGCCAGCCCCGGTGCCGCAGTTGGGAGGCCAGTCCGGGATTATCCACAACCGTCACCGGACGGTTGGAGGCCCCCACCGGCGAGGGCAGCTCATAAGCGAACTGCTGGTAGACATCCCCCAACAGATCGGCCTCCAGCCCGGCCTGCTCGGCCTCCATCTGGTGGATCGCCTCCAGAATCTCCGGCAGATTGTCGGGAGTCGTCAGGTCCGCTTTCAGGCGGGGATCAATGCGGTGGGCCAAAACCTTGAGCGCCGGTTTCCGCTCGGGATCCACCGCCATCTCCACCACATCGGTCACATACCATTCATGCTTGGGCATCGCGGCGGTCACCTCCCCCAGCAGCTCCTTCAGCAGTCTGCCGGAGCGGAAATAATAGAGGGAGACATTGCCGTAGGGCCAGGCATCCAATTGCCGGAGGCCGTAGCCAAAAAACCGGTCCGCCGGCCGCATCGCGTTGATGACATCCTGTTCGATGATGCCCACCACCTGATCCGAAGAGCCCTTCGCGGTGACCACCCGCCCCTTCCCCTTCACATCGGCTCCAAAATCGGCGACCGATACCAACAGGTCCGGATCGTCCTGCGCGACCTTCTGAAGCACTCCTTTGAGGGCATGGCCCAAAAGCGGCTGGTCTCCCGGCATGATGATCACCGGCCGGTCCAGATGACGCTCATCGATCAGTCGGAAGGCCAGATAAACCGCGTGCCCCGTTCCCAGCGGCTCCTGCTGCGCGACATAATGGAGCGGTTTGACCGCCTGAGCGTCGTAGGCGGCCCGCACCCCGGCCCCTTCCCGCTCATCGGGGGCCACGACGGTGACGATCTCCATGCCAAGCTCCTGCGCCGCCCGTTTGTTCATCCAACCGGCCGGCACTTCCCCGCCCTCGACCGGCAGCGGATAGATCAGCTTGTTGCCGCCGCCGGCATCCCGGAACCGGCGGGAAGCCCCGCCGTCAATCGAGATGAGAATCGGCGTTTCAAGAGAATCGGAAATCGGCAGGACCGCTCCAACCGGCACGGTCGGGACCGAAGCCAAGTCCACCAACTCCTTGAGCGGAATAGTCGGATCCGGCTTGGCCTCCAGGCCGCCGGCGGGGTCCGCCTGCCGGAAAACCGCTTCCAGCCCGCTTTGACTGGTCCCTTCAATCCCGGCCCGGAGATGGTCCGAGAGGGCAAACCGCTCCACGGAGGCGCTCCAAGCAGCCCCGGAAGGGACCGCCGTCAGTGCCAGCGCCTGAATCACTCCCAGCGCCAGAAGAAGATTTATGTGTTTAGACATATTTTTTGTTGATTTATAATTTTTCATACCGTAGAATGCCCCACATGGAACTGAAGACCCGAGTCCGAGACAACACGGCAAAAGTGCTTTACGACTGCTGCAAGATCAGTTTTGCTGTCCTTGTTATCGGTGTTGTCGCGAGCAAATCCTGGTCCAAAACAGAGCTGATCAGCGGAATGGGAGTCACCGTTATTTTGTTTGCAGCGGGTGTTATAATTGACCGCATCGAAGGAGGCTAGCATCTGATGACTCAGCTTGCCTGGCTCTATATATCTCTGTCCGCCATTGTCGTGATCGGCATAACCGGGCTTTTGCTCTACCAAAAATTTTACGATCGGACGCATCGGCATATTCACAAGTAGCCGTTCCCCGTACCCTTCTTCAGCGCTGGGAATCACGCGAACAACTCCTGATTCCTGTCGATGACCGCCTGCAGGGCGTGCGCCGCCGCTTCAGGCAGCACCGCTCCCAGGAACCGGACGACCGACTCCAATCCGGAGGCGGCGGTCACCAGCTCAGTCGCTCGGCCGGCCCGCCAGTGCTCGAACTGAATCGCCTCGGCCGCCGCTCCCACATTGCCGCCATAGGCGGCTGCCGCATCATGCACCCGGAAGCCGCGCAAACCGACCGCCTCCAAGCCGTCCCGCAGCCGGGCCGCGTGGACCCCGTCCCGGGCCAACACTTCAATACGGGGCGCTTCCAAGCCGGAAGCTGTCGTCAGCGTAACCGCCGCGGTCAGCTTGGCGATCGCCGCCGGCTCGGGGGTGACGATCAGAACCGGCTGTTCGGTTTGAACCGAAGCAGGAACCACGACATAGCCGCCCGCCGCTTTCCGAAACCCGGCAAATGAAACCGGAACGGCCGCCTCCAAACCGGCCTGATTCGAAACCGGAGCCGAAAGGTTCAGCTGGACGGAGGTGGCGCCGCCGCCGGGCTGGACCTCAATGATGTCAAAACCCCGCTCCTTCCAGAATGCCTTGGCCGCCGGATAGGCCTCGGCCGTCACGCCGACCGCCAGCCCCAACCCCAGACCGGCCGCCATCGTCCGGGCCGCCCCGGCATTCTCGCCGAACTGTTTATCCATCGCCGATTGGAAAGCATCCACCACCGCATCAGCCACAGTGATGGAGCGGAAGAAAGCCTCTTCCGGCTCGGTTTTCCCCCAGGGGGTCATCTCCAACTGTCCGCCGGAATTCATTTCCCAGACCGCCCGGTCACCGTCATGCGCCCGGCGCATCAGGCGAATCAATTCGCGGGCCCGGCCGGCTTTGGCCGCGGCCACATAAGCCACCCCCCGCTCGATCTCCCGGACCCCGTAGGCAGCCATCTGCCGCAGCGGGATGACCGACTGCAGCTTCAGCGCTTCAAGTTCCTCTGCCTGTTCCGCGTTCAGCCGGGAAGCCCCCATGGGGGAGAAACCGGCCAGCAGATCCCGAACCAGCTGCCGCAGATCCCCGGCCTCCACCTGCTCCAGGATCTGTTCGACCGTCAGATCATTGGGAATCTCGCTCAATACCCGCTCCACAAACGCCGCACGGGCTTCGGGGGTCTCGGCGCCGACCATTTCGACATATTGGGGATCGGCCAGATTCCCGATGGAGGTCAGCTCCCGCAGCAGCCCGAACGGCGCGCCGGCCGGATCGGTCATCAACAGCCGCTCCAACGGGCCGTATGCCGGCCTTGTCCTTGAAATATGCCGCAGCCAGACCGCCGCCAGCGCCGGCCCCATGCCGGTCATCGACTTGATGAAGCGGGCCAGATCCCGATTCTCCGGCGTCTGGTTCACATCATCCAGCCGGGGGGTGGCGGTGGAATTGACGACAAATAACCGGAAGTCATCCGGCAGGGTGACCGTCTCCCCCTGCGCCTCCGGGAAAGAGTACAGCACCGAGACCTGGCCCAATTGGCCCATGTTGATCGCGGTCATATCGGCGGTTCCGGCCCGGTCGCCGCTGACATAGGCGACATAGTCCATATCGTTGAGCTGCTGGGCGTTCAGCCGGGCCTCAGGCGGGAGAAACGGCTGAACCCCCCGGGCCAGCAACCCGGGCAGGGCGGATGAAGAGGCCAACCCCTGCCCCGGCGGCAGCGTGCTCTCGGAAACCAGAATCCGGAATCCCTTGTTTTCAAAAAATGCCCGCCGGTGACCTTCCGGATCCAGGTAGGCGGTCCGCATGAAGGCAAAGAGCCCGCGGGTATTCCCCTGCCATTTATAGGGATCCCCATGCGCTTCGGCCCAGGCCAGCCAATCCGGACGGATGGAGGAAACCCCGGCCGGCGGCAGGACATCCGGATCTCCCAAACGAAACTGAAACGCCGGATGCTGAGGGTCCAGGTTGTCCGCCACCACCCGGCTCTCCGGATCGTAGTGGTCCATCTGGGTCAGCGCCCAGGCCCCGTAATGGGTGGCCGCGTTGATCGTCTGTCCCCCGAGCCCCCGGATATCGGTGTGTCCCATAAAGAACCGGACCCGCCCCGGCGCGAAACTCAATGCCAGCGGTTGATCCGGATCGAAAAGGAGCTCCTCCGCTCCGTCCACTTCAACCGTCCGGACGGCCGCCTGTTCCACCAGATCCCGGATCCGCTCCAGCTCCTCGTCCACCTCGTCGGCCGGAACCTGGCGGGCCACCGCGGCCCGCAAACCGGACCGGTCCGGAAAACGGACCGCCTCCCGCCACTGGGCCAGCGTGAGGGTCTCCCGGACCCCGACTTGATTCAGATACCGGTTCACCATCTGCAGCGTCTTCTCCAAGGCCTCCGGACGGAAAGCCGATGCCCCCAAGATGTGAATGGGAAACATCTGACCCTCTTCTTCGAAGAAATCGGCCTGCGCGTTCTCATCCTCCGCGAACGAATAGCTGAGCCAGAACACCGCCCCCACCGGAGCAACAACGCCTACCCGCATTTTCCGGAACTGGCCGCTGGCAGACTCGATGTCATCGAAGACCAGAATGTCCACCCAGGGATGATCCCTGCGGATCATCTTTCGAAGACGCTCCACGCCTCCCAGATCGCGACTCACAATCATCACCTGCCGAATGACCGGACGGTGAGAACGCTCCAGCAATTCCGGAGAAACCGGCGGGAGCTGATTCCAGAAACCGGCGGTCGCCGACCCGGCCGGCCGGAAATGAATCCCCATCTCCGAAAAGGTCGCCTGCTCCCCGAAGATCAGCAGCCCCGGTCGGGCGTTGATCTCCAGCGTGACCCCCTGCACCTCGCCGGGCGCCTCTTCGGGATCGGTATCCATCACCAGATCCACACCGGCCACCCCGAGTCCGACCGCCAGAGCCGCCTCCTCAGCCTGATTGGCCAAGCGCCGCCAAGCGGCCGCCGTCATCCCAATGGGTTGCCCGTTCGGCCCCGTGAGCCCCGCCAGCACCTGATCCAGCGGAAGAATCTCCCCGCCGGCTCCCGCGTTGGCAATCCGGCTGCCCGGCGCGGCCACAACCGCTGAAGCCGAGGCCACCCGGCCGGCGGCCACATTGAAGCGGAACACCACCGGCCTTCCCTGATAGGTGACATTGCCGTGATAAGTCGAGATCAGCACCGGCCCCGAACCCGAAAGTTCCGCCGCGTAATCGGCCGCCGCCTGTCCCTCCTCTCCGGGAAACCAGCGGACGCCTTCGGCCTCGGTGGTGTCGGCCGCCGGCTGAACCACCAGGCCGTCATACGCCCAACCGGCCACCGCCTGAACCCGCGACAAAGCGGCATCTGAGGCGGAGTTCGCCGGAACGGTCCGGCTGAAGGGAACGGTCACGCCGTCCGTCGCGTGGGTCCTGAGCCAGGTCTTGTCGTCGGCCCGGACATTGGAATGGATCGCTGGATTGAGCAAATGAACGCCGGAGCCGGAGAGCCGGTCATCCAGCGCCCGGTGAGCGGCCGTCTCCCGGTCGGCGGGCAGCTCCGTGATGAAGGCATGGGTGATCACCACCGGGCGGTTCGGAACAAACTCCACCGGCCGCCCGGTGGCCGGATCCAACAACATCAGCCGGGAGGCCCGGCCATCTTCGGTCAACCAATCTTCATGAACCGCAACCACATTGACATCCGAACCGGCCGCGCTCATCCCCCAGGGATACAGGTGATGGTTCAACAGGGCCCGTTTTCCGGTCACCACGGCAAAGGTCTTGGCATGGGGCAGCAACCGGTTCACCTCGGCATCCGGGAGGGCATGGGGAGCCACCTCCACCGGAGGCGTCAACGGCTCGGAGAGGACCCGATCCAGCGCCAGTTCGGCGACCCGAGTTCGGTAATCCTCCCCGATCCCAAACGACGCGCGATGCGTTCTCCCTTCGTGCAGCCAGGACCCGACCTGGCGCGCGGGATCAACCGAAATCCCCGGTCCGGCCGGGAACTCCGTGATCCGTTCGGAAGCAGCCAGCCAGGCTTTAGCCCGGGCGATCACCTCCTCCGGAGCCAACGACATCAGC
>PCVW01000064.1:21790-22009 GCA_002787095.1 Candidatus Omnitrophica bacterium CG11_big_fil_rev_8_21_14_0_20_64_10
GCCGGTTCCAAAATAGTCGGCGCCGAAAGTTGCCTCAAGGAACGCCTCGCCGGCCTCCAGGTAATCGTTCAGCACCGCCCGATCGCCGGTCCCCACCCGGCTCCAGTCGGCCGGCTCTCCCGCCGCCTGGGCCCGGCGCTGTTCATGCACCAGTTCCCGGCGCCAGTAGTTGGGCCAAAGCCCGATCCCGACATTCGGTTCCAGCATCCAGAACTTGAA
>PCVW01000064.1:22073-27466 GCA_002787095.1 Candidatus Omnitrophica bacterium CG11_big_fil_rev_8_21_14_0_20_64_10
CCGGTGCTTCCAGAATAAACCGGTTCTCGGTCCCCTCCCCAACAGACCCCGGAAGAATATCCACCACCCGGACCCCGGTCACCTCCCGCCCGTTCCGCCCCCAGACCGGCTCCGGCAGCAGGTCCAGCATTGCGTACCGGGGCCACCAGTAAGGCACGCCGGAGGCGTCCAATTCCCTCGGAGAATCGTCCCCCCCTTCCAATCCGGCCGAGCGCTGCGGAAGATAAACATGCTCCCAGTACCATTGGCCGTACCGGGCCAGCGCCGCCATCGCCCGCTGGACCGCTCCTTCCATCTCCGAGAGAAAACCGTCCCGGAACTCCGGCCGGATCATCTCCTGGGTCAGCTTCTCCAGCGTCCCCTGCCGCCCCACATTGGTGGCCACCTGAAGGGAATTCAGGTAAATCCGGTGGGCCAGCCGCCAGTTGCCCGGATCGAACAGGCCCGCTTCGGTGGGCTCCAAACTCGCCGGCATGCCGGCCGAGACAATCCCCCGGACCGTTCCGTACACCCAATCCTTCGGGTGCCGGTTCAGCTCAACGGGAACGCCCCAATCCACGATCTGCCGATCAACGAAATCGGCGGTGGCCCGCGCCGACATCCAGGCCAGCGGCGTCGTGATGATCGCCCGCTGGATGGTGACATTCTGTCCCTTGGACACCTCGTGTACAAAATCGGCCGCGGCCGCAAGAACCGCCTCATCCATCCGGCCGTCGGCCCCGACCAGGTCAAACCGCTTGAAGTTGCGGGCCCCCGATTCGGCCGCCCCCTTGACCACAATCGTTCCATGCTCCCGGGCAAAGGGACGCAGCCGCTCCAGAATCCGGGATTTGGCCTGCGCGGGCCCGGAGGCCGATTCGGTTTCGGCTCGGAGCCAGTCGATCTCCGGCGGCAGCAGGACCCCGGTGCGATGCGGCGGATTGAACGCGGCCGGGTAGAGGGACTTGTCGTAGGTGATCTCATAATGCACATCCGACTTGTCGGTGTAAGGGTAGCCGGCCGCGGTCAGGTCCGGAATCAAAGGATGGTGGTGCATGGGAACCACCGCCCCCACGGTCACCGGCCGGCTGAACCGGGCGGCCACCCGGATCCCCTTGGGGGTGATCCGGCCGGCCTGACGGTCTTCCTCGATCTGTTGATCGGCCCGCACCGGCGGCATGGATTTGGCCCGGATGAGGGCGGTCCGGTACTGTTTCTCGGTCAGCCAGAAATGAGCATCCTCGATCTGAAGCACCGGACCGTTGGCCCCGGGCAGATGGGTCACGCGGCCGTCTCGGGTCATGAACAGGTTCTCCCCCAGGGCGCCGGCCTCCATGAGGGCCCGGGCGTAATGGGGACGGCCCACCGGAGCCAGGAACGCGAAGTTGACCCGCCGGCCGGCATCCAGCCCATCCGCCGCCATCGGATCGATGGCATCGAACACCACCGGAAGGGCAAAACCGTCATTGCGCAGGAAGGCCATCTCCCGAAGCTGTCCGTAAGCCCGCCATTTCCGCTCCACATCGCTCGCAGCGCCCGCCCCGATCCCCTGGACCGTCAACCGATCCCCGGCCGGCGTCTCCCCCAGCTCCACCTCACCCAACAGAAGTTTTTGTTCGGCCTCCGGGATGAGACCCAGTCCCGTCTTGCGCAGCGCCAGCGTTCTCAGGTAGCCGTACAACAGCCGGTGGTGATTCCAGCAAAGGGTATACAGTTCCTCAGCCCGTTCCGGCTTGAGCGCCCCCGGGGGGTTATAGAAATCGGAAAACCCGGATCCCCGCTTCGGATCGAACACCCAGGGGTTGTACTCATGGAAGTGATCATCCAAGGTCAGGGAGAAAAACTCCGCCAGGGCTCTCCAAAACGCCCCCTCATCCACCGCGGAGGCCGGCTGCCCCGCGAACCCGGCGGTCGCCTCGATCGCGGCGACCGCGTGGAACAGTTCCGCCGCCCCGGCCACCCGCTCCCGCTTTTGCTCACCAGCGGCCTCGAACCAGCGGGGGATGATTCCCGGCGTCTCGTAAGTGCCGATCAAAGCGCCCACCGCCCCGTCACTCAACCCCTGCCCGGTGATCAGCCAGTTCAATCGGCTTTCAATTTCCATCCTGGCCGAATCGTCCCCATCCAGCAGCTCCGCGTTGACCTGACGCATCACCTTCAGCGCCCGGGCAGTGATCGCCCCCATCGTTTGATAAACCGTCTCCCGACCGGTTTCCAGATCCCGCCCGGAACCGACCGCTTCGGTCAGCCGCGCCAGATCAGCCCGGGCCGCGCCCAGTTCATCGGCCTGCGAATCGGCCATCGCCGCCCGGAACCCCTGCCCCCGGAGGGCCAGGGTGGCCTGCCGGGCCGCCTCCGCCTGGAGGGCCCTGCGCCGGGCCAGCGCCCGGGCCGCCTGCTGCTCGGAGGCCTTGACCGAGAACATCTTCCCCTTCCGCTCGGCCTGCCGCATCTGCGCCGGCTCCAGCTTCGGGACAATCAGCTCGCGGAGCGGATCGCTTCCGGAACTTTCCAGGCCGGCCGCCTGCCGGGAAAACCGCTGGAGCTTTCTGCGGGCGACACGCAGGGTCTCCAGGACCTGTTCTTGCTGAGCCTTCGGCGCCCCGTTGAGTAGGAACATGCCGCCGATCGAGAGCCAGTGGGCCTCGGTGAACTCCGCCGGCGGCAGCCCGCGGGCCACTTCCTCCAGATGCCCCCGGATGATGTTGTCCCGGGAGCGGACCACCCCCTTGGTCTGCAGCATCTGCTGATACTCGGCCGCCAGCAAGGCCTCGGTCGCCAGCTGATCCGGCGGAAGCTGCTGCCGGTAAATCTCCTGCGCTTCCGAGACCGCCTGCGGGAGCCGTCCCCGGTCCGCGGCGGCCAGATCAGACAGCGCCTGATAAAGGACGATCGCCCGGCGCTCCTGCCGGCGGCTCTCCTCCCGGAGATTGGTCCCCAAGAGCGGCTTGTCCGCCAGCGCCCCGAAACCGAACGCAGTGTAGACCGACCGGCGGCCAAAATCATCCCTCTCCTCCCACCGGTCAACGCCGATCGGTTCCCCCCGGCCGTCCACGCCCCGGCCGGCGGCGTACCAGAGCATGATGTCCCGGTCGAACCAAACCCGGTGGCGACCCTGTACCGAGCCGTCCCGGATCCCCAACACAGAGTTGGGCCGTCCGGTCAGCATCAGGTCCCGAATCTCGGCCGGGTTAAGCGCCAGAAGATCCGGATGGGGCCCGACAAAAACCAGGACATCCTGCCCCTGCAGGTCCTGTTTGAAATCGATCCCGGGTCCCCGAAGACGGAACGCCAGCGGGTGGTGCCGGCCGTCGGCCAGCTCATCCAGCAGCGCTTCCCGCTGATCTTCCGGGAGATCCACCAGCGGCGCCCATTCTTCAAGGGGGCGGCCCAGCACGACATTGGCCCGCATCTGTTCGGGAGAGAGGCCGTAAGACTGCAGAATGGCCTGAACCTCATCCGCCTGTTCCTTGAGCTCAGTTTTAGCATCCGGCTTGAAACCCAGAATATCGTCCGTGGAGACTCCCGGAACACCTGTGCCGCTGATCAACGCAACGGTTCCCCAGCCTTGAAAGTCCCGTTCCAGAACACCGATCTCCACAGCCCGCTCGCCGGTCGCTTTCAAGCGGCGCATGGCTTCGGCAAAAGCGGCGTTCAGCAGAGCCGCTTCGCGCTGCGCGAACCGGTTGGCATCCGATTCCTCCTCCCGCAAAACATCCCACTCGTCCAGAAACCAGTCGGTCCGGCGGATATCCCCTTCCGTCAGCCCCAGAAATTCCTCCGCCAGGAGACGGGCGGCCTGATGATCCCGCGGATCTTCGGAATCCAGCCGAAGCCCCCGTTTTTCGGACCAGTAGATCCGCTGTCCCTTTTCATCGAGCGCGTGGGCCACCAGCTCCCCGCGGCCCGAAAGGATCATAAAAACCCGGCCGAAGACGCTGTCCCGCACATCCGGCGGGGAGGGATGATCCGGATCGGTCTTGTACGGCCAGTAGCCGTGCACCCGCATCTGCCCAGCCTCCGGGATCCGGACACCGGGATTGAGTCGCTCCGCCTGATCCCGGAGCTTGAAGATGTCCGAAACGATTCGGATGGCGGTCGCCCGGTTGACCTGTTCACCGCCGAGGGTCACCTTGTCCCCGGCCCAGGCGGCCCAGAGGAGCAGCCCCAGATCATGGCCGTGCGTGGCCAGCAGGGAGGTCCGGCCCAAATTCCCGAGGATTTCATGAATCTTGGAAAGATGGAAAACCGGGACCCCTCCGGTCACTTCAATAAACCGGCTTAACGCCGCTTGCGCCTCATCGGCGATGCCGGGCCCGAAATAAGATCGGAGCGTTTCGGGAGCGAGCATCTCGGCGGCAATCCAGTCTTCAAACGCCCCTTCCGATCCAAAGGAGGCGCGCGCGGTTTCCAGCTCGATCATCATCTGCATGATGCCGTCATGCAGGTGGTCGGGAATCCCGGCCTGCGCCAGTTTGTCCCGGTCCCGCAAAGAATTGCGCAGCAGCTTGAACAAGGGGTCCTTGGGAATGCAGTAGCCGGTGGTCGGGCCGGCCTGGAAGCCGGCCCCCTCGGCGGCGGTCGTGCCCACATAGCCGCCCCGCATGTTGAACTGGAAGGAGAGGTCTTCGGAATCGCCGTACCCCAAACTCTCGGAGAAAAAGGCCTGCGTGTTGACCACCGCCCGGCGCAGGGCGGTGTGCTCGTTCTCCGAAACCTTGAAGTTCTCCGCCTCCTTGATGGTCCGAATCTGCGGGTTGTCGTTGATCAGGGAGTAGACGCGGTAGGCATGCCGGCCGGCCAGCGGATCGGTAACCCCCAGGATCTGGAACAGCTTCGCGACCGAATCCAGCTCCCCCTTTCCCAGATTCACCCGGCTGGGAGCGTAAATCAGGTGATACCGCTTGCGGCGTCCCGTGGCCTGGAAGGTCCCGTCGGCCGCCTGAAACACCGCTCCGGAACCGTAATAATAGCGGGGATCCATCATGGCCCGCTGAAGCCCCTCTCGGGCAATCACTTCCCGGCGGGCGGTGGTCCGGGCCAGCGCGGTGTGGTTCCGGTACCAGCCGTTCATCCGCTGTTCCAGATGCCAATCCGGATGTTCGGCGGCGATCTGCCGGAACGCCTCGGCCCTGGCCAGCTGCCGGCGGGTCGATTCAAACTCCTGAGTTAAAGCGGCATCCCCGGCGATCGATTCCGCGACCGCGTCGGTCTCCGATCTGCCCTGTCCCTTCAGCGAGGAGACCGCCGCCTGGAAATCAGCATCCAACCGGTTGAGGCGGGCCACCATCTGCCGGGCCTGATCCGCCAACCGGTCCCCCTGGGCCTCCAGAACAGCCTCCACCCGGGGATGGTCCGGATGGACCGGATCAAAGGTGTAGACGGCATCTGCTGTCCGGGAATCGACTTCAGCC
>PCVW01000064.1:27475-31137 GCA_002787095.1 Candidatus Omnitrophica bacterium CG11_big_fil_rev_8_21_14_0_20_64_10
AAAACCGCGATCCGGGTCAGCTCCTCCCGAAGGGTCAGATTGCCGCCGATGACCTGCCGAAGCGCCCGGGACCGGCTCAGGCCGGCCTGTGTCAGAGAATCAACCATCACATCGTAACCGAATTCCCGGACCACCTGCTCGGCAATCGCGTCGAACCGGGCATCGTAAGCAGCCATCCGCTCATCCACCTGCTTCTCCAGATCCCGGCCAAGGCGTTGTCCCTCTCCCCGGATCACATTGCGCAGGGCCATCTCTTCTTCCAGCACCACCTGGATGAACCCCTCCACCAAGCCGGGGGCCTCGGTGGTCAGCATGTGGAAGGCGGGCAGCTCCCGACGCCGCTGCGTCACCAGCGGAACCAACTGTTTGATCTCCGCATCAAGCGCACTGGCAGAGCTTCGGGCCCGGGTCACCGCCCTCTGGTAATCGCGATCCACCGGCTTTCTTCCGTCGCCGATGACAACAACCCTCAGGGCATCTGTCCGGGTGATGAAGCGCTTCTGCGCCCACTGTTCCTCTGTGTACCGCTCAACCGCCTCAATATTCTGATCAAACCGGCGGGCCAGCCAGGCCGCCGTCCGGGCCACGCGGAGACGCACCGATTCATCCGCCTCCTGCACGGTCTGCAGATACGCCTCCTCAGGCGAAAGCCCCCGGGCTCGCCTCAGCTCTCCGGCCCGCCCCCGCAGATCCCGACTGGCCTCCACCACCGCCTCCCGGGCCAGCGCCGCGTGTTCGGAATCCATCGTCGTCTCGATATTGCGGGCCCAGTAATCGGCCATCGTCCGGATCGTTTCTTCCAGCGCCTCCTGATCCACCTCCACCACCGTGACATGCTTGCCGTTCACCTCGATCACCCGTTCGTAAATCGACAGCGGAGCGGCCTCGACCACATCGGTGGCGTGGGCCACCCACTCATAGTCCGGGCTGGCATAGGTGTTGTGCCCGCCCAGACGAAGCAGTTTCTGAAGGGCCGGCTCCTGCTCGGGAGCCGGAATCAGTTCATTGGCATCGAAGAGGTTCAGCGAGCCGGTCCGGGAGGGGCGCTGCAGCTGGATCGAGAAAGCGGCGCCGGCCACCTCTGCCTGCGCCAGAGCGCCCTCCAGGATCCGGATCGCCTGCTCCACCTCTCCGGCGGCTCCGGCAAACGCCTGAAAAACCGTTTCAAAAGAGCCGAACCGCTCCTCGATGACGGCGATCTGATCCGGACCGGCCCGCCTTCCGGTCCCCTCCCGGGCCGCCGCGATTGCCTCCTGCCGGGCTCTTCCGATGGCCGCGGCCTGTTTATCCCGGAAAATAGCCAGCGCCTCCCGGAGCTGGCGGATCGCGCCCCGGTACTGAGTCAACGGGCCGGTTGTGTCCGGCCCGAAAGCCAACAAACGCAGGCGGGTCAACGCCGGCTGAAGCTGAGAGAGGGCCTGGCCGGTCTGTTGGGCAAGCCACCACATCTCCTGATTGAAGCGGACCAAACGGCCGCTCTCCCCCTCCATGGCGGTCAGGAAAGCGGAGCCGCCGGCCGTCCTGTCCAGCGCCTCAACTGCCCGGACCACAGCTTCGGTTTTTGGAACAAGCGCCGCGTCGGAGAACAACCCGGCTTGATCGCTGTAAGCCCGGCTCAACCGGCCGGCGACCACCACCGGCGGAGGATAACCGGGCGGCACAGCATCACGAACATGCGCGCTCACCCGGCTGGCGTTCTCCCGCTCCACCTCCCCGTCGTAGCGGCGCACTACTTCCCAAGCCGCTTCCCGCCGCCCGTCCAGCGGCAGGTTCGGATCAGTCGCCGCGGCCCGAAGGGCGGCCCGGTCGTACGGCAGATCAATCCGAACCTGCCCCATCAGCCAGGAAACCATCCGATCCCGATGATGGATCGCCCTCAGCAGAAGCGCTCTGATCTCAGGATCCTGTTCCCGCTCCAAGCGGCTCTCCAAGCGCATGGAATCAATGCCCCGCACCTCGGGGCGCTTCAGGTCCGTCTCCGCTTCCCCGCTGTCGGAGGCCATCCGCAGGAAAGTCAGCAGAGTGTTGCCGTGATCGATCCAGGGGGTGTTCAGAAGGGTCTGCAGCGCTTCTTGCTCGGCATCTGTCATCGATTCATGCAGGGCAATCGCGGCATGCCAGGCCTGCCGCTCGGTGAAACCGGCGGCCCGGATCAGCGCATGATGCAGCAGCAACCCGGCCAGAGCCGCCCGGCCGGCGCTATACTGTGACTCATCCAGATGGGGGTCAGCGGTGACATCCAGCCAGAGGGCCCCGGACTTTTCCCCCTCGCCCGGACGCCAGTCAAACAGAACATCGTGATTCTCGACAAAACCGATACGGAGCGACCGGTTCGGGCCGAGCGCCACCGCTTCAACAATCGGATTTTCCCGATACGCCTTCAGGAACGCGATCCCCGGGAACAGCCAGCGCTTCGCCGCGGTAGCGGCAGAGTCCGGAAGCTGCGGGCCGGCGGTAAAACCCGCCTCACTCAGCCAATCATTCCCAGGCCGCCAGGAACCGGAGGCCGCCACCCGTCCTTCCAGCCGCCGGGCCACCTGCACACCCGCTTCGGTGACGCGCGAGACCAGCGTCGGCGCCGCCAGCGCCCCTTCCAACCCAGCCTGAGAAGCGGATTCCCGGCCGGCCTGAACCCGCATCTGATCCGGCTGAGTGCGCGGGGACCGATCGGGCCCCTGCCCCAAGCCGGCCGAAAAAACAGCCCCGCCCGGCAGAGCCGTCAGCGCCAGCGCCTGAATCACTCCCAGCGCCAGCAGCCGCCCGCCGGGCCTAAAGCCGCTGTTTTGCAGTTTAGCTAATTTATTTGTTGACATTTGTTCCCGGTCTGTTAAAATCATTTCATGAAACCCGCCACCCAGGACAACCTGGCCCGATTCTTCTATGACTCCGGAAAGGTGGCCTTCGCTGTTTTGGTCATCGGCGGACTTGCCAAAAAATCAACCCCCGTGATAGACTTCCTACCGGGGATGGCGGTCACGCTTGTCTTGGTGGTCATCGCTTGTTTCCTCAACGAAACCGGGAGAAAGGGAGCAGCATGGAACTCAGTTGGGAAATGACGAACCTCGGCGCGACCTACCTGATGATCTTGGTGGTCATCTTGCCCATCGCCATCTGGCTGGGGGTGATCAATTACCGGCAGAAGCATCACCATCCCCGCCATAGATAATCCCGCCTCAAGAATCACTTAACCTTCCCACAAAGCCATCCACAGAGAAGCACCGTCCCTGCTTGTGGATAACTCCAACCGCTCGGGTCGTGGATTACAGCCAGATTTGGTGGCTGCGGTCGATGATCCCTTCCAGCGCCCGCCGGGCCGCCTCGGGGATCGCCGCCCCCAGAAGGTCGGCCAAATCGGCCAGCGTGGTCGAGCCGGAGACCATGATCGGGTTGCGGCCCTCCAGGATGTGGTTGAACGACAGGTCGGCCAGCGCCTGACCCTCGTTGCCGTCGAACTCCCGCTCCAGGTTGTGGACCGTGAAGTTCCGGAAACCACCCGAGGTCAACTGCCCCTCCAGGCGGGCTTGATGCGCCGCGTCCCGGGCCAGCACCTCCACCGGGGGGGACTGCCCGTCCGGCAGCTCCAGCAGGGCGATCGCCGGCAAGAGTCCCAAACCGCCGGTCGTCACGATCAGCACCGGCTGGCCGTCCCGCACGCTCACCGA
>PCVW01000064.1:31160-43274 GCA_002787095.1 Candidatus Omnitrophica bacterium CG11_big_fil_rev_8_21_14_0_20_64_10
CCGCGGCCGGGACGGACACATCCTGCCCGGCAGCCAAGCCCGCATCCTCCAAGCCGGAGGCGGACCTGGCCGGCTCCAGACGCTGGAAGATCACATGAGGCCTGCGGCCGCCGAAATCGGCCGTCAGCGCATGGGCTCCCGGGGACCACCGCACCGAAATGGAAGAATCGGCTTCCCCGGTTTCGACCGTCAGATCGGAGCCGGCGGCGGCCGAATCCCATTCGGCCCCGACCACCGCGGGGATCCGGGCCCCCTGCAGCATCTGGGAATCAGCTCCGCGGAAGGCGGCCACGACAAACTGCGCGAGCCGCTGATCCAGCATCTCAAGAGATTCACCATCGGAGGCAACCCGGAACAGCGCGAAATCACTGTTTTCCTCCTTGGGAAGCCCGTCAGCCCACTGCAGCAGCCCCACCTGCCCCGGCTTGAGCCCCACGGTCACCAGGCCATCGATGAGATCCGCGGGCAGATATTCAGACCGGTCACCGGAGGCGCGGTAGACCGCTTCCAGGCCGCTTCCCATCGGAGCGGGAGCCAGAGGATTGGTCCAGGTGGCCTCCGAATCCAGCGTCCGCTCCTTGACCCAGCCGGCCACATCGGCCTGCGAGACGGCGCCGACCAACTCGAACGCCCGATCCAGGACGGCGACGATATTCTTCTCGTAGTCCGCCGTGATCTCATCCAAACGGACCAACAGTTGCGTCTGGTCGTTGATCCGGGCGACCAATCTGCCGTGCTGGAAACGAGCCCCATCCCCTCCGTTGCCGATGGCGCTCAAAATGTCCGGGGTGAAAGCGGCGCGCTGAGCCTCCAGATTCTTAATGGAAAGCTCCAGTGTTTCCCGGGTGAGGGCTTTCATGTAGCGGGGCCCGACCCGATTGAACGCTTCATGAATGGACCGGACCGCCGCGGCATAACCGGCCAACTCAAACGGATCGGCGGCCCGGGAAGCCGCTTCCGCCAGAACCTCCGCGGAAAGAGCCACGCGGTGGAAATAGTCGAACTGAACCTGGACATGCTGTGAAAACTTGTCCGGCAAGGTGAACCCCTTCTCAAGATCCCGGTAGCCCTCGAGGGCAAGCGCCTTGGGAGCGCCGACCAGGACCGTCCCGGGGGCGATGAAGCCGCCGGCTTCCCTTCCATTGCCGACCAAAGCCCTGAAGGCCACCAGCGAGGGAGCTTTCAGAACGGCATTGACCCCGGTGGCCGCGCCGGCCTCCATGATGGTGCTGGAGATCACGCCGGTCAGCGGCGAATAGTCGCTGCTGATCCCGTTGGCGCCGATGTTGATCCGCTGTATCAGGAAGGTGATCTCCTCCCCATCCAGCCGGAAGGTAACCCTGAACAGGTTCCCCGAGCTGGAAACCGGCGCCTCCTCAGCCAGCTCCTGGCTGACCAGCTCGCCCATGACAACGGCCCGCAGGATCGCTTTCAACTTCTCATGGTACGCGGGGGTGAAATACTCCGCCTGCCCCGCCGCGGTGACCGGCACGATCCAGGCCACTTCCGTGAATCCCTCGTGCGGGAAGCCGACCGTCCCCCCCTTCTCCGCGGCGCCCCACATAAATCCGGCGGCATGTTCGGAGTTGTTGGCGGTGGTCGCGTAGGGGCCCACGACATGGCCGTCGTAGAGCTTGACGTGGGTTCCCACCGTGCCGCCGATCACCGTGCTGCCCTCTCTCACGACGCTGCTGGTGTCCACGGAAGCCGGCACCGTGACATCTCCCCGCCGGTAAGCGACCACCGTGGAGCCGTTGATATCGGCGCCGTTGATGTGCACCCAGGGGCCGATCACGCTCTCTTTGACGTTGGCTTCCGGCCGGTGGATCCGCGCGTTGGGGCCCACCACCAGGGGGCGATCGGCGGTCCCGCGCAGGATGCCGCCGGCCTCGGCCCGGGCGCCGATGACCGCCGGGCCCATCACGGAGGCATTCTTGAACAGCACCGCCCCCTGCCCGATGGTGATCGAACCATTCAGGGGATTCAGCGACACGCCGTTGTCAAGGACCGCCGATTGCAGGACCTCCACCGGGTTCAGGAAGAGGGCGCTGCCGTCCGCATCCAGGGTGTAATGCACGCCCCGCCGCAGCGCCTCCAAACCGGAGGCCGCCGAGTGGAGGCTGAACTCGCCCTTCATAGCATCCAAAACGGCTTTGACCTGCCCCGAATCACGGGGCGCGCTGATCACAGCCCTCAGGATATGAACCGGCTCCCGGGCCGGATCATCGGCATAGTCGGTTTCAACCAACAGGGATTTCGGCTCACCGTCATCCGTTTCGACAACTTGAAGCCCCTGCGCGGAAATCAGCTCAAGGAGCCGATCCCGCAACCCGGAAGCCGCGTCCTGACGGACCACAAAGGTCATCGCCACCTGGGCGGTCGAATCCGGAACATTCAGACTGAGGATCACCTCGTTGGGCTCGCCGGGATCCTGCTGAATACCCCGCACCTTTCCATAGATTGAGCGCAGGGAGGCGTTGGGCATCCGGTCCAAAAACTGCCGCATGTGGGCTTCGAACGATTCGGGCATCCGGGCCCCCTCCAGTCGCCGACGAATCCGCTGAACCGCGACGGCAATCTGATCGGCGGAGCGATCCTCCACATCAAGAACGAAGAAAGAGAGACCGCCAACCCGGGCCGCCTCCGTGTGCCCGATATTGGCCTCCGACTCCCGGCTGATGGGATCCAGCACATCCATTTCCAGACCCGGGCGATCGGCATCCAGGGCAATCACGATGGATTTGGCGCCGTCAACCGGATTGCGGAACTGTTTCGCCTGGGGCCGACCGGTCCGCTCGAACGCTTCAAACAAGCCGACGGCCTCCCCGACCAGACGATCCGCACCGGCTTTCGGAAGAGACAAAACATCCAGTTCCCGAATGACCGCCTCCCGAAACTGATCGGGACGGGGAATGGGCTGCGTCCCAACATTGGCGCGACGGACCGCCTCCTCAATCTCCGCAATGACGCCCCGTTCTTCCAGATCGGCCGGCAGGGCTTCGACGATCACAACGGAGACGGCTGGCCCCTCGCCGCTGTCTTCCGTCCAACCCCTCCGGATGTTCAATTGAGGCGGCTCAAAACCAGACCGGCGTCGGGAGACCGCGTCCACCAGGATTTGAAACGCGCCCGCCTGCCCAGGCCGGCTGACAATGACCAGGCCGGTACCGCTGATTCCCCGGACGGTGACCGGCGGCATCTGAGCGAACAACATCTGCCCCGTCCCCGATTCATTGAATTGACGAACCATCGTGTCAACCTGATCCAATCCCTGCGTCAGGGATCGGAGCTGATCCAGGAGCTCCACGGCATCCCTCATCAGGCGCTGCAACCCCTGGACAAAACCCCGCCCGGCGCTTTCGGAAGTCCGAACGCGTCCCAACCGATCATCAACGGATCGAAGCAGATGTTCCGCTTCATCCAACCGATTCTCGGAGAGAAAATTCGCGACGGAGAGAACCAACTCGTCGGGAAATGGAACACCCGAAGGAAGCGTCTCGGAAGCCGAGAATCGAGCGTGCAGACGCTGATACCGGTCCACCCGGGTCAGGATCGAATCGCGGGTCCTGTTCGCCTCCTCCTCAACCGTCGGAGACGCGGCATCCGGGGATTCCAAACCGGCTTCGACGCCGGAAATCTGCTTGGACAGATGCCGGACATAGGTTTCGGTAAACTCCCGCCACTGCCCAACACTTCCGATAAACTTGACCGCTTCGGCCGGAGAGAGGGAGTAGGCGTCAACCCGCTGGTAAGCCTCCCGCAGCCAGTCCAGATCCATCCCGGCGTTCGCAAGAACCCTGGCCAGACGCTCCCGCTGCTGAAGCAGCCGGTCCCGAGTCTTCTTCAATCCCCTGTTCCAGCCCGCCGCGTCGCTGCGCAACTGATCCCACTCAGACGAACGGATGCCGCCGCCGATCGCCTCATCCACGACGCGCTGCGTCACATCCAGCGCCGCTTCGGTGTAGGTGCGCGCCCCTGTCTGGGCCTCCCGACGAAACTGCTCGAAGTGATCAGGGTTCCGGGTTTTCAGGGCGGAGAGGATGCGGCGCCCCTCCGCTTCGTTGGCCGCCTGCGGCTCCGTCAAGATCACCGAATAAGCGGACAGAAACTCGGAGGCGTCATTGAACATCACCGTGGCGGGATGCTTCTCATCCGCCAGCGCGTCGTCAAAAAGCCGGATCTCCCGCCCCAGGATGCCGGAAGACCGAATCCGCCGATCCATTTCGCTCAGCAATTCCCGCATCGGTTCAAACCGGGCCCGGGCGCCGTACACCGTCATCAACTGCACAAAGAGCATTGAATACATGAAGCCGGTGACGGCATTGTCCATGTCCGGCAACGGGACGATCACATCGGCCATATCGGAGATTTCGGACGCGTGGGAAGCCCCGGGCCGGATGTCCGCCTCGTCCATCAGCAGAATAAGCTTTCCGGTCTCCCCTCCCCTCTCCGAATAATCGACCCGGGTGCGCAGCTCCCGAAGCCCCTGCAGAACCGTTTCAAACCCTTCCGGAAAAGCCTTGCTGCTGGGAAGGAACACGACGGCCCGGTAGCCGGGACGCAGGATCGCGTAGGGACCATGCTTCCCGGAGATGATGTCGAAGGCCTGGGGACCCTTGGAACGGGTCGCCTCCTTGAACTTGAGCTCCGCCTCCTCCGCCCCCACCCGCCAGACCCACCAGCCGGAAATCCAAACCGCGGGGTCCAAATCGGTCACGCGAAGCGCGGTCAACACATTGTCGAGGCGCTGCTGAAATTCCGCCGTCAAATGAATGGCGCCATCGAATTGACCCCCGTTGCTCCCGGTGTCAAAAACCTGCTCCAGGTTCCGAACCGCCTCCTGGAGCTTTCTCAACTGATTGGAGAAGGCCACCTGGGCCCCTTCGGGAAAGGCCCCCTGAACCGCCAACACCTTGGTCACCAGGAGACTGGCAGCCATCACCCCGACATTGAGGGACCCGGTGGCCGGCACCGCCATCTCATAGCCGACCAGGGTGTAGGCCGCGTGGCGATCCCCGTCGCTCAAGGAGACGGCGTTGTCGATGGCCGAACCGGCCACATTGGTCACAACGCTGAGCATCGCCTTCTGGGCCGGGTTCAAGCGCAGGTTCAGCTTGTTGACCTCCTCAACGGCGTTCTTGATCGTCTCGGTCGAGCCGGTATTGGAGACAGCCGTCACCATGACCCGCCTGTTGCGCTGCGCCAACTCCTTGGCGCGGGTTTCAATCTGGCCGGAAGCCACCTTGGCCTGGAACTCCTTGCCGGTCATGACCTTGAAGCGGATGCTGCTTCCCGGAACGCCTTCTCCGATCATCTCGGCCACCTGGGAGAGAAAACCGGAGGTCCCCTCCGCCACGAAATACCACTCCTCAATATCCTTGAGCTGGTCGTCTGTGTAGTTTAAATCGGGAAAATTTCCGTCTTCAAACTGGCGAAGGGTGCTGGCCCATCCATGGACCTGATTCGCGATCTCCCGCTCCAGCCGGCTGGAAGCGGCCCCAATATCCAGGTTGGCGAGGTCCACCATCGCCGGCTTGGGGATCGTCTTGCCCGGCGCGTTGCCCAACTCCGTTTCCCAGACCGCCGAGCGGGTGATTTTCTTTCTGACCGTGACAACATGACCCGTCCCGACCCCGTAAGTGTCCACCTCGCCCCGCCCCGCGTTCCGGAAACGGGGTTCCGGGTGCTCCCGGGCCGATCCTTCCACCCCCGGAATCGCCCGCCGCTCCGAAGCGACGATCCGCCGACCGACATCGTGAGGATCCTCCTGGGGCTGCGCGAACTGCTCGACATCCCTGACCAATCCCAGGATCTGCAGCTTTTCCTGGGCCAAATTGATGTCCGGGGGAAGCCGATCCGTGCGGTCCCACCGCTCATACAAAATCACCGTCCGACTGTAGAGTCCGTCCAGGCGATCCCGAACTCCGCTGGGAAGCCAAAGGTCGCCGGCGTCATGCAACAGCTGAAGCGCGTGCAGCTGCTGCCGAACAGCCAGAAGTTCCGGACGCCACAGGGCACGGGCCCGGCTCACATCCTGGGGCAAACCCGCCTGGTTCAACCTGGGATGAGTTTCAACCATCCGCTCCCGGATCGCCTTCAACGGAGGGACATACACCTCCAACTCCCCCCCCTTGCGGCCCCGGGCCACCACCACCCCCTCCTCGGCATTGCTCATCGCGGCGACCGCGATGCTGCTGTAGTTGCGATCGAAAAACTTCTGCCGGAAAGCGGCTTGTCGCTTGGCGGCCTCCTCGGCGGTGGACCCCGCCGGGACACTCCGGATGGAGGACTCCGCAACGGCGATCCGGGAAAATCGGACGGCAAGATCTTCCCGCTTGCCTGAATCGGTCGTTTCCAAATCAAAAATCCACGGCTTCTCCAACCCCAACCGGATCACGACATCGGAGCCGGCTCCCTTGGCCAAATCCAGCAGGTCGACCTCGACGATATCATCCGGAGGTTCCAAACCCAGCGAACGGAGCTCCTCTTGGAGGGCGGTCAAGAGCGCCGCGCGGGAGCGACGCGCATCACTGTCGCTGGATGCGGCCAGACTGATCAGGGAATAATAATCTTCGACATATTTCACGAATCGGAGCAACCGCTCAAATGCCGTGTGGTCCGACGCCACCGCGCCGTCCGGATCCCGATGCATCAAGCCGAACAGGGCGGCCAGAACCTCCGAGTCGGTTTCCCCATCCCAATCAATCCCGGCTTCGGTCAAATGAGGGAGAAACAGCTTGTAGGAGCTGAAGTTCCCATTGTGCGCGAGCGCGACAACCAGGTTCCGGCCGTCCGGAAGCTGAAGGTCAATCTCCTTTCGGAACGGATGGGAATTCTCCTGAATGGCCCGGCCGACCGTCCGCCATCGGGTGTGTCCAATCCCCTCCATCGGAACAGAGACGATCTGTCCCTTCACTTTGAGCCGAAGCACCTCCGCGCCGAACGCCGGATCAACTTCATAGGAGGCGTCGTCCCAGATGGACGGTCCCGTCAGGGCAACCTCCGAGACATTGACGCCGTACTCATGAGCCACGATGGAACGGATTTCCCGGTCCAGCTGGTCGTACATCTCCTGAAGCAGCGCGTCCAGGTGTCCGGCATCCTTGACCAGGATGATGTGGTGATTGCCTTTGACCCGTATCTTGACGGCGATCCCCGCCCCGTCATAGCCGCCGGTCAACATCAGGTGGAGCATGTTGGGAATTCCCTTGATCACATTCCCCCGCATGGCGCAAACCCGGCAGTCGGACTTCCCCGCCCGCTGGGCGTTCGCGTCGTAGTACGCGGCGGCGGCATCCGCATTGATCCGGCTGGCCCGCCACCACTCCAAATCATGAGCGACCTCGTCCGGAAACCGGGAAGAGAGCACAGCCGCTGAGCCGTCGGAAAGAATCGATCCACGAAAAGCGGCTTCCAAGCCGGCCTGGACGGTCCCCTCCAAACCGGCGGGGCGCAGGTGCTGTGTGGAGTCAACCGGTGCCGCGTAGAGAGCAGTCGGCAGCACTTGGGTCAGGATAAGTGAAAGGATTGTAAAAACTGCTAAGAACTGCTTACCCTCGACGAGACGTCTGCTCTGCATCATCGGGATTACGACTCCTTGGATGGGTCGGCCTGCGCCAGCCGGGTTTCTGAAAGAGAAACCGGACGGAACTCGGCAGCCGACGCGGCCCGCGTCGTCTTCTCCCCCTGCCGGGCGCTGAAAGCCGGCGGCGGGGTGATGCCCAGTTTCTTCCGGTATTTCTCGGACATCGGCACATAGGTCTCCTTCAGGACCCGATGGTACTTCTCGGTGTCGGCCGCGGTCACCTTCCCCACCTTGGGGGCGACGACCGCGTAGGAGACATGCTTCTTCTGGAAGAGCCGTTCAAAGGCCGGAGTGTGAAAACCGCCGGCGATCAGCACAGCAAAGGGAACATCAAACTCCTTGATCTGGGTCAGCGCGTTCTCCACCATCGCCTCATCCCGCTGGCGCGCCACCTCATAGAAGCCGGACATCGCCGGCATCGCCGCCGAAAGGGGACCGGGGCTTAAGGCGAACCGCTTGCCGCTGGGCTCCCCGAGTTTACGCAGGACATCGGCCCAGGCATCGGGGCGAAACTCCCGCTTGTTGTTCTTGTAGTAATCGTAGGTGTCGGGGGTGAGCTTGAGCTCCAGCAGGTCGCTGAGGATCCGAACATCCTTGGCTACCTGAAACAGATCCGCCTGCTCCCGGGTCGTGAAGTGGGCCCGCTTGATCGCCTCGGTGAAGTTCTCCACCTCAGTGAAGAGGGAGGCATGGTCAATCCCTTCAAAGAGCTCCAGGTACTCCATGTAGCCGTAGAGTGTCGTATAATCGGCCCGAACCTCCGGCTTCATGTATCCCTTGAGCTTCCCGTAGAAGGTGGCCGGGGTGATCAGACCCTGCTTGAGTTCCAACGACTCCTTGAAGAGCCGGTCCATCTCGGCCTTGGGCAGCTCCTGAGTCAGGGCGTCGAGGAAACGGCTCCGTTCCGCCTCCACGGTCTTGAAGTTGAGCTCCCCTTCCCGGCGGCTGGCCTGCAGGAACCGGTCCAGGTTCGGGTAGTCGGCCGGCTTGAGCATCACCTTCACCTGCTCGGCCTCGGCATGCAGCTCCTCGTAATGCTGGGCCAGCGGAATCCGGCCGGCCTCCACCTCCTCTTCCTTAACCTCCATGACCTTGACGGGGTTGGGATACAGCAGGGACTTCAACTCCGCGACCGCGTCATGGAAGCCGGCGATCGCGGCGACCGCGTCGCTCTGCACCTTCTCCACATTGAAGAAGGCCTCCATGTTGGCGTCGTACAGCTCCGGCCGCTCGATCCCGTAGACCGTGAAGTCGTAGTCGGTCGTCAGATCCAGGTAGTTCTCCCCGGAGATCTTGCCGGCCTGCAAAAACTCGTCGGCCACCTGTTTGCGCTTCTCCAGCGGCGCGTAGGTCCGCATGTAGGAGAGGGAGTCGTTGCGGGAGCCCCCCTCCACGAGGATCAGGGAGAGGGCGTGGGCCCGGACCAGATACTCCAGAATTCCGCTCAGATGGCGCTGAGCGGTGTAGTTAGCGTGGGCGTCCTGGATGTGGATGATGATCGGCTCCCGGGCCGAATAGGTTTCCTTCAGGGAGCCGTGCTCCACCGGGATGCGGAGGTTGTCGATCGTCAGGGGAACCGGCTTGTCGGGGAGGGCGATCTTGGACCCGCCGGGGGAGAAATCGGGAGCGGTGGACTCATCCTCCACCTTGCCGTGCTCCTCCCAGAAGCTTTTCTTGCCGCTCTCCTCCGCCGGGAAAGCAGCGGGCGGCAGACCCGCCAAAAAGAAGGCGGGCAGGCAGAAGACCGCCGCGCGAACGAGGAACAGCGGGAGGAAAGCACTCCCTGCCCCTCGGGGAGTCAAGGGTTTGAGCGTGCCAAACATGTTACCCCTAGTATAGCCGCCTTACAGAAAAAAAGCAAGAATATTACACTAAAACTTCACCACGACTAACAGGTCCGATCAGTCGGCAACCTCCGCCAGCGCCGGGCGGCGCAGCCCCTTCCAGCCGGCCTTGCCCGGCCGTCCCATCTCCACCAAAACAGTGTGGACCTTGCCGTCGCCGTGGGGCTTGATCAGGTTGCCCTCGATCGGCCGGCCGTCCACCACCACCCGTTTGACCCCGGTGTTGACCCCGTGGGGGTTCCGGATCGTGATCTGGTAGACCGCGCCCCGGAACGGCCGGCGGATGGTCGCCTTCTTCCACCCCTTCGGAAGGCAGGGGTCGATCAGAAGACCATCGAACTCCCTTCGGGCCCCCAGGATCCACTCGGTCGCCGCGATGAACATCCAGGGGGTGGTGCCGGTGTTCCAGGTAAAGGCTCCCTCCCCGAACCGGTCGCGGGAGCCGGGGCCAACCACATACTCCGCCCAGACATACGGCTCCACCTTGTAGCGGTCGTGATCCTGCTTGTGCTTGGCATGGGGCACCAGCGCCGAGAAGGTCCGGTGGGCGGCGTCCCCCCGGCCGATCGTGCAGTCGGCCACCACCTTGAAGGCGCAGGCGTGCGAGAAGACCGCCGCGTTCTCCTTGGTGCCGGGGGCGAAGGCGGTCACCCGCCCGATCCCCGGGTTGAAGTCGGTGTAGCTGGGCAGAAAGAGGGCCGGCCCGTACGGCGTCTCCAGGGTCCGGTCAATCTTGTCCAGGATCTTCGGCAGCCGCTCCTCGGAGACGACGCCGGAGAGGATCGCCCAGGTCTGGGAATTGAGCGGCACCTTCCCTTCCCGGTTCTCCCGGGAACCGATTTTCCGTCCCTGGTCGTTGAAGGCGGCCAGATACCAGCCCGGCCCCCCGTTGCTCCCCTCCCAGCCGGCCCGGTTCACGATCCGGGCCATCCGGTCCCCGAGCCGCCGCATCTCGGCGGCCACCTTCTTGTCCTTGATGAAGCCGGCCAGCTCCTCCATCTGCCGGCAGGCCCGCACCAGCGCCATCCCCAGCCAGATGCTCTCCCCCTTCCCCTTGACGCCGACATGGTCGTAGGCGTCGTTCCAGTCGGCGTGCCCGATCAGCGGCAGGCCGTGCTTCCCGCAGGCGGAGAAGAGGTAGCGGACCGATCGCAGCGCGTGCTCATAGACCGTCGCCTTCCCCTTGTCGTGGAAGGGAATCACCTTCTTGAGGAACTTCGTGTCGCCGGTCTCCTTCACATAGGAGACGACGCTGTAGGGCAGCCAGACCGCGACATCCGCCTTCTTGATGACGCCGGCCACCCCCTGGTTCTCCCAGGTCCCCTCCACCTCGGAGAAGCCGGAGACCGCGTGTCCTGAAGCGTACTGGTAGAAGAGGAGCCGTTCCAGCTTCTCCCGGGCGGTGGGCAGCTCCACCGACAGGAGCCCCTCGACATCCTGACAGGTGTCCCGGTACCCCTGCCCCCCTTCGGCCCCGTGGTAATGGGAGGTCCCCCGCCAGTGGGTGATCGCCAAGAGCTGGTACTTGCCCCAGAGGTTGGTCATCCGGTTGAAGTTCTCGTCCGGCGTCTCCACCCAAATCTCGTGGAGCCGCTCCTCCCAGTAGGCGTGCACCCGGGCCAGCTCCCGGTTGACCGCCCCGACCGACCGGTACTTGCCGACCAGCCGGCCGACCTGCTTGCGGTCCTCGGTCAGCCCCAGGATCACGGCGAACACCTTCTCCTGCCCCGGCTTCAAGGTCACCGTGCTCTCGAAGACGCCGACCATGTCCTCCCCCCGGGTCGGCCGCTTGTGGAGCCGGCCGCCGGTCAACCCCGCCGGAGCGTCCAGGTCCCGGTAGGGACCGACGAAATCCTCCCGGTTGGTCTCCCAGGCCTCCACCGGCAAGGTCGTGGCGAAGAAACTGTGGCCCGGCCGGTGCCAATCCTTGAACGGCAGCTTCGTGGAGACGATCGCCCGGGCGTTCCGGTCGAAGTCCGCCTCGTTGTACAGCATCAGGATGTTGCGGTAATGAGTCTCCAGCGCCACATCCCCGCTGATCAGGTCCACGAACGGATAGACCTTGAGCCGTTGGGTCTTCTTGGAATGGTTGACCAGTTTGACCCGCCACAGCTCCACCGGATCCTTCCGGGTCACGAAATAGGTGATCTCGGCGCTGACGCCGGCGGAACCGCCCCGGATCGTCGTCGTCCCGATGCCGTGGCGGCAGGACCAGCCGGAAACCCGCTTCCGGATCGGCTGCCAGTTGGGGGTCCAGAGCTTCCCGGTTCCCAGGTCCTTCAGATAGAGGTAACGGCCGGAGCGGTCGTTGCTCAGGTGGTCGTAGCGGAGGATCCGGTAATATTTCGGGTCCCGGTAATAGGAAAAGCCCCCCCCGGTCTGCGAGATCAGGCAGTGGTAGACATCGTTGAACAGGTAGTTAAACCAGGGGCGCGGCGTGTCCGGCCGCGTGATGATGTATTCCCGACTGTCCCGGCTGAAACGACCGTATTTCATCCTTCCTCCGTCCATTCAAACTTCATATCACTGCCCGAAAAAGCCCCTGCAATCCCGGGAAAAAACACCCGATGAGGCAACGCGCGCTGAAACAGCAAGCGAGGGGTTAAACGCTGGCGAAAACGTCGCGGATCACGAGACTGGCGGCCCCCAGAGAAACCGCGTCCTCTCCGAGGCGGGCCGGGACCA
>PCVW01000064.1:43295-43690 GCA_002787095.1 Candidatus Omnitrophica bacterium CG11_big_fil_rev_8_21_14_0_20_64_10
TGTCAACGCCTCTTTTTAGCCGGCGCCGGGCTTGTTCGTTATATTTGATTTGTTTTGCCATAATATTCAATATCACTCGGAGCGCGGCGAAAAATCTAAAGATTTTTCAACTCGCTCCGAGATGATTTCAATTACTCTAAAATAGCTAGGATATCCTCCTCTTTGGCGATTAAATATTCTTTGCCGTCAATCTTGATTTCATTCGGACCGTATTTGGTAAATAAGACGACATCGCCCTTTTTAACCTTCATTGGCATCGCTTTTCCGTCTTTGCCGACTTTTCCTTCTCCAATAGCAATAACCTTGCCCTGCTCCGGTCTCTCTTTGTCGGCGGTATCAGGTAAAATGATGCCTGACTTGGTTTTATCCTCCTTGGAAATTGGTTCAATCAGAAC
>PCVW01000020.1:0-4052 GCA_002787095.1 Candidatus Omnitrophica bacterium CG11_big_fil_rev_8_21_14_0_20_64_10
GGTCGGGGAAGAGGCCAAGCGGATGCTGGGCCGGACCCCCGGCTCGATCCTCGCGATCCGCCCGATGAAGGACGGCGTGATCGCCGACTTCGAGGTGACCGAGGCGATGTTGCGCTATTTCATCCGCAAGGTCCAGCAGCAGCGGGTGCTGGTTCGCCCCCGGATGGTCATCTCCGTCCCCTCGGGGATCACCGAGGTGGAGAAGCGGGCCGTTCGGGACTCGGCGCTGAACGCCGGGGCCCGGGAGGTGCACCTGGTGCCCGAGCCGATCGCCGCGGCGATCGGGGTGGGATTGCCGATCCAGGACCCGGCCGGCAACATGGTCGTGGACATCGGGGGCGGCACCACCGAGATGGCGGTGATCTCCCTGGCCGACATCGTCTTCTCCAAGTCCATCCGGGTCGGCGGCGACGAGATGGATGAAGCGATCATCCAGCACATGAAGAAGACCTATAACCTGATGATCGGGGAGCGGACCGCCGAGGAGATCAAGATCAAGATCGGCTCCGCCTATCCGATGGAGCAGGAGGTCACGATGGAGGTTCGGGGTCGGGACCTGGTGGCCGGTCTGCCGAAGATGGTCTCGGTCTCCTCCGAGGAGATCCGGGAGGCGCTGGCCGAGCCGATCTCACAGATCCTGGAGGCGGTCCGGATCACCCTGGAGAGGACGCCGCCGGAGTTGTCGGCCGACCTGATCGACCGGGGGGTGGTCCTGGCCGGCGGCGGTTCGATGCTCAAGGGAATCGACCGGCTCCTCTCCGAGGAGACCGGGCTGCCGTTTCACATCGCCGACGATCCGCTGACCGCGGTGGCGCTGGGCACCGGCAAGTACCTCGGGGACATCAAGACCCTCCGCCGTGTCGCCGCGGCTGCTTCGAGCTCGTGGGGTGAGTGAACCGCAAAAGGTCGTCCGGCGCGGTCACGGTTCTCGTTCTGCTTCTCGCTTCTCCCCTCTGGCTTCCCGCGCTTTCCGCTTCTCCCTTTCCTGAACGGGCTCGGGGCCGGCTGCGGGATTTCTCCGAGCCGCTCCTGCAGGGGGGGCGTTCCTTTCGGCGGGGACTTCGGGACATCGGGATCGGTTTCCTGCGGGGGCCGGCCCTGATCGCTGAGAACCGGGCCCTCAAACGCCAGATCCAAACCTTGCTCGCCCATGAGGAGACCCACCGGGAGCTGTATCTCGAGAACACCCGTTTAAGGGCGCTGATCCAGTTCCGCGCGCAGGCTCCCTGGAAGCTGACCCCCTGCGAGGTGATCGGCCGGGAGCATGATCTCTGGTCCCGTTCGATCTTGCTGGACAAGGGGTCGGCGGACGGGATCGCGGTGGGCCAGGCGGTGATGACGCCGGTCGGCTTGGCCGGCCGGATCACCCAGGTTTCTCCCGGCACCAGCCGGGCGATGCTCGTGACCGACCCCAGTTTCCGGGTGGCGGCTACCGTGACCCGGCTCCGGATGACCGGGCTGGCGGTGGGGCATTCGCCGGGGGAATGCCGGTTGACTTATCTGCCGCCCGACGCGGAGGTCCAGTCGGGGGACATCGTCGTGACCGCCGGCGGGGTCAGCTTCTGTCCCGGCGGTATTCCGATCGGCTCGATCACCGGATCGGACGAGAGCCAGGCCGACCTCTACCGATCGGCCCGCTTCAAGCCGGCGGTGGAGTTGAGCGCGCTGGAAGAGGTGCTGGTGATCGCATGGCCTTCCGCCGACTCCTCCCGCTGATCGGCGCCGCCCTCGGCGCGTGGTTGTTGGGGATTGCCTTGATGCCGGGACTGCTGCTGATTCTGGATCCCTTCTTCTTTCTCTACCTGACCGCGGTTTTTCTCTCTCCCCCCAGCCGGCCGTCCTGGCCGACGGGGCTTCTGTTCGGGGGGCTCAAGGACCTGGTGAGCGGCGGGTTGTTCGGGCTCTCCTTCTGCGCTTACGGGATTGTCGGCTGTGGGTTGGGTTTCCTGCAGCGGTCGCTGGAGCGGGAGGATCCGATCGCGTTGGGGATTTGGACGGCGGTTCTGACGGTGGTCAAGGGGGGGATCGCCGCCTTTTTGGTTCTGCTTGCCGATCCGGAGGTGACCCGGATCCCGGCGGCCGGGTGGGGGATCCTTTTGGTGCAGGCGGTCCTTCATGCCGGCGGGATGATCTGGCTCCTCCCGAAGATTGCCCGTTGGACGGCGCTTTCCGGCCGGCGAGCGGTGGGAGGCGGGGCATGAGGACCCGGCTCCTCCAGAAACTGATTGCTGCCGTCCTGGTCGCCGTCTGGCTGGGGATGTCCTGGAACCAGATCTTTCAGGGGGAGCGGTTCCGCTTGAAGGCGGAGCGGAACCGGACCCGCCTGATTCATTTGCCGGCCTCCCGGGGGCCGATCCTGGGCCGCAACGGCGAGGCCCTCGCGCAGGACCAGCTCCGGTTCAGGCTGTCGGTCTTCCCGCAGGAGCTGGAGCGCAGCGCCGCGACCTGGAGGCAGCTGGGATCGATCTTGGGACTGCCGCCGCAGGAGCTGGAGCGGCGCTACAAGGCCGGGTATTTGGCCCCCTTCGCTCCGGTCCCCTTGGCGGAGGACCTGACGCCGGAACAGGCCTTCCGATATGAGGAGATCGGCAGCATGATCCCCGGGATCTTCGTTCAACCGGTTCCTCGCCGGGTCTATCCGCTGGGGGAGGCGGTCGGGGCGGTCCTCGGGTACCTGGGCCGAATCAACGCCGAGGAGTTGAATCGGCTGAAGCCCTACGGCTACACGGTGCAGGACCGGGTTGGGAAGGATGGATTGGAGCGGATGTATGACCGTCAGCTCAAGGGGGAAGACGGCGGTTTGCAGTTGGAGGTGGACGCCCGGGGGCGGATGGTGCGGCGGATCGGGCATCGGTCGCCGGTGGCCGGCCGGCCGCTTCGGGTCGCCCTGGACGGCCGCCTGCAGGAGGCCGCCTATGAAGCGCTCGAGGGGCGGCCCGGAGCGGTCATCGTGATGGCCGTCGGGAGCGGCGAGGTGTTGGCGTTGGCCAGCGGGCCCGGTTTCGATCCCAATTGGTTCCTGGACCCGGACCGGAGCCGGGACCTGCAGCGGCTGCTGAAGCGGCCCGACCAGCCCCTCTTCAACCGGGCGATCCGGTCGGCGGTTCCTCCCGGTTCGATCTTCAAGATGGCCGCCGCCTACGAGGGGTTGGTGGAGGGAAAGATCCAGCCCGACACCCTGTTTGAATGCACCGGATCGGTCCAGATGGGGCGGGCCACCTTTCGCTGCTGGAAGAAAGAGGGGCACGGGATGCAGAGCGTCGCCCAGGCGCTGGAAAACTCCTGCAATGTTTTCTTCTATCGGACGGCCCTGAGGTTGGGGGCCGAGGGGATCGCCCGGGGGGCCCGGCTGTTTGGATTGGGGCGTCCGACCGGGATTGATCTGCCGCACGAAGGGGAGGGGATGGTGCCGGATGCCGACTGGATGCCGAAACGGTACAACCAGCCGTGGCAGCCGGGGGACATCGTTTCCTACGGCATCGGGCAGGGCCCGCTGCAGGTGACGCCGCTCCAGATGCTGATGGCCGTCGGGATGGTCGGCACCGGGTCGCAGTTGCCGCCGCCGCACCTGTCGCTGGAGCTCAAGCCGCCGGCCTCGAAGGGGGGGCGAGTGGTCCTGAAGGAGAACAGGGTGATCCCGGTCCGGATCGGACTGAGCCGGGTCGTGAACTCCCCGACCGGGACCGGGAGGTTGGTCCGGGATGAATCGGTCCGGTTGGCCGGCAAGACCGGCACCGCGCAGGCGACCGGCGGGCCGCCCCATGCCTGGTTCTGCGGCTACGCGCCGGATCGGAGTCCCAAGGTGGCCTTCATCGTCTTCCTGGAACATGGGGGGCAGGGGGGGGTGGCGGCGGCCGGCGTCGCCCGCCAGGTGGTGGAGAAATTGAAAGAGCTGGAATACCTCTGATGCTGAGCCGGCGGCAGCTGCAGGGGATCGACCGGCCCCTTCTGGGCGCTTTCGCGGGCCTCCTGGCGATGGGGCTGCTGGTGCTGTACAGCGCCTCCTACCACAAGGCGGAGATCTGGGGGGTTGCCTTCGTTCACCGGCAGAT
>PCVW01000022.1 GCA_002787095.1 Candidatus Omnitrophica bacterium CG11_big_fil_rev_8_21_14_0_20_64_10
GCCCCTTTCCAGAGGGTGCCCAGCCAGCTGAAGATCTTGACTCCGGTGGGGACCGCGACCGCCATTGTCGAGACCATGAAGGTGGTTCCCAGCACCGGGTTCATGCCGCTCTGGAACATGTGATGGGCCCAGACCAGGAACCCGACCGCCCCGATTCCGACCGAGGCGTAGGCGATCGCCTTGTAGCCGAAGATCGGCTTCCTGGCAAAGGTCGGCAGGACATCCGAGACGAACCCCATCGCCGGCAGGATCATGATGTAGACCGCCGGGTGGGAGTAGAACCAGAAGAGGTGCTGCCAGAGGAGCGGTTGGCCGCCGGCATACGGCTGGGCGACCCCGTCAATGATCATCCCCGCCGGCAGGAAGAAGCTGGTCCCGACCAGCCGGTCCAGGAGCAGCAGGATCATCGCCGCCGCCAGGACCGGCGTGGCCAAGAGCCCCAGCACCGCGGTCGTGAAGAGGCCCCAGATCGAAATCGGCAGCCGGTGAAATGACATCCCGGGCGCCCGCAGGTTGATGATCGTCGTCACATAGTTGACCGAGCCGAAGATCGAAGAGAAGCCGATCACAATGACGCCGATCGCCCAAAGGGTCTGGCCGAAGCCCATCGTCTGTGCCGTGCCGCTCAAGGGAGGATAGGCGGTCCAGCCGGCGCCGGCCGCCCCCCCCTCGACCCAGAAGCCGGACAGGATGATGGCCGCGGCGACCGGCAGCAGCCAGAAGGACCACATGTTGAGCCGGGGGAAGGCCATGTCCCCGGCGCCGATCTTGAGCGGAATCAAGTAGTTACCGAATGCCCCGACCAAAAGCGGGATGATCCCAAAGAAGATCATGATGGAGCCGTGCATCGTGAAAAGGACGTTGTAGTAGTCCGGCAGCATGTACCCGCCCGGCATGCCGCCCGGGGCGAACCGCTCCATCCAGGGCAGCGGCTGCCCCGGCCAGGCGAGCTGCCAGCGCATCAGCCCGGCCAGCAACCCCCCGACGAACATGAAGCAGAGGGCGGCGATCATGAACTGGATGCCGATCACCTTGTGATCGGTCGAGAAGATGTAGTTCCGGACGAAGCCCGGGCTTCCGCTACTCATTCGCTTTGGCCTCCTTCAGCCATGCTTCGAATTGTTCGGGCGACTCGACGGTCGCATAACCCCGCATCCGGTAATGCCCCAGTCCGCACAGCTCGGCGCAGCGGATGTCGAACTGGCCGGTCTTGATCAGCTTCATCCAGACAGCCGAGTCGAGTCCCGGCACCGCGTCCTGTTTGACCCGGAACTCCGGAACGAAAAAGCTGTGGATCACATCCTTGGATCGGAGCGTCAACTTGACCGGTTTGCCGACCGGAAGGTGGAGCTGATTGATGGTGGCGACATCGTCCTCGGTGTTCATCCGGCCGTCCGCTCCCGCGTAGCGGACATTCCAGGCGAACTGCTCGGCCAGGATCTCCGCTTCCACCGCGCCGGTCTTCGGGAAGTTCTCGGGGGAGCGGATCTGCGTCCAAACCCGCTGGGAGCCGATCGTGAGAACCACCAGGATCAGAGCCGGGATGACGGTCCAGACGATCTCCAGCCCAGTGTTGCCGTGCACATAGGCCGCCTTCGGATGCCGGGAGGCCCGATAGCGGATCAGGAAAAAAAGCAGGAGCCCCTGGACGAGGAAGAAGAAGAAACCGGTGATCCCCAGGATCGCCTTGTAGAGGCCGTCAATCGAGGGCCCGAAGGTCGAGACCGCTTCGGGGAACACGGGCGCTTAGCTGGCCTTGAGGGTGAAGTCCAGCGACTTGGATTCCCCGTCGGCGACGGTCACCTTCTGGGCTGCCGAGCCGAAGGTTTCATGCCAGGCCTCGACCGTGTAGGTGCCGGCCGGCAAGCCGGAGATCGTGAAGCTGCCATCGGCGCCGGTCACCGCGAAGAAAGGGTGATCCACGACGAAACCGTAGGCCTGCATCCAGGGGTGAACATTGCACTTGAAGGGAATCGCCTTCTCCGCCTTGTCGAAGACCTTGTCGGTTTTCATCCCTTTGACCGGCTGGGCGATGTTGAACTTCTTGTTCACCTGGGCTTGGCAGTTGACATTGTGCAGGGTAGAGTCGGAGTTGCGGATCTCCACCTTCTGCCCGGCTTGCATCCCGAAGACATGCGGTTCGTACATGCAGCCGACCTGGTTGAGGACGACCGGGTCGCCGGGTGCCGGATGGCTGCCGGAGACTCCCTCAGTGATCGAGACGAAGACATAGGGAAGGGCGCCGTTGTCGTTTACCTGGGCCGCCTGTGCCATCACCTCATGGCTGTGGGCCTGAAGACAGACCGGGTCGGCGTTCATCTTGAGCTTGTCGCCCGCCGGCGCCTTGCCGCTCAGCGTCACCTTGCCGGTCAGGGTCCCGCTGCCGGTCGTCGCCGCCTCCGCGGCGGGGACCGAGGCGACGGCCGCGCCGGTCCGCTCCGCTTGGGTCGGCGGTTCCTGCCGCCCCATCGCCAGCGCTGTCAGATCGACGCCGCCGATCGCCAGAAAGAGGGAAAGAATCAACAGCTGCGCCGCCTTCAGAAACGATTTCATGACCGACTCCTTGCGTGTTGTTTTGTCAATCCAAAGACAGATCCAGCCAAATCGAATTGGAGCGATGGCGACCAGTTTCCCCGTTGCCGCCGTTCCAGACCATGACCCCGATCAGGGTCGGCCTGCCGCCGGCATCCCGGCCGATTTGGGCGCCGTTCTCACCGCTTCCGGCCAGCGGGCGCTTCAACACCACCGCCCACTGTCCGGCTGCGTGAACCGCGGAAGATTGCTCCCGGCTTTGCCAGCGCAGCCAGTCCAGTTTTGGCGCGTCCGGGGCCGGCGGCCAGGCCCGCAGGGAGCCCAGTTCCCACTTCATTCGGCGGTCCGGCATGAAGGCGACGGCCGCCGCGTCCGGCACCGGATCGGTCGAGTTGTCCGGATCGTCCCAGTTCAGCCGGAGGGCCACCTCGCTCCCATTATACAACGCCTGAATCCCAACCGAGGTGACGCTGACCGGCAGGACCTCCCGCTCCTTGTAGAGGTTGGCCGACAAGAGGACCCGGGCCTGAGGCGCTTTCCCCCAGGCCGGATCGGCCGGATCGGCCGGCAGGGGTCCGTCGGTTCGGGCCGCCCGGATCCGATCTGAAAATTCCGCTTGCACCTGCAGCGACCGGATATAGTGGGCCAGTTGCCAGGCATCCTCGACCGGGACCGCCCCGTTGTAGGAAGGCATCGGGGTGCCGTCCAGTCCGGTCAGGAGGCGGGCCACGATGTCTTTGGCTTCCGCTCCCGACCGGTAGGTCCATCCCTGGGTCAGGTTGGCCGCCCGGATCGGGTTGCCCCAGTTGTCTACCAGGGTCGGGGCTGACGGGCCGTCGGCCCGTCCCTCGACGCCGTGGCAGGCGGCGCACTGCAGCATCTCGTAGACCGCCTTCCCCTTGGCGAGGTCCGCCCTGCCCGGTCCCGGGTCGCTCCCCAGATCGATCGGGACCGGCTGATCGCTTTCGAAGACGGGGGAGAGGGACTTCACATAATAGACCAGTTGCCAGCGGAGTTCCTCCGGCAACCGGCTGAAGTCCGGCATCCGGCTGCCCGGCAGGCCGTGGGTGATCGTGTGGAAGAGATCCTCGTCGGTCGGCGGGGTGCCGCTCTCAGTGGTTCGGAACTTGAAGATCCCCTCGGCCAGGTTTCGGGGGCGGGGAAACATCTTGGCCGCATCCCAGCCGTCGCCGGCCCCGGTCTCGCCGTGGCAGCGGGCGCAACTGTCCCGGTAGGCTTCCCGGCCGACCGCCGGATCCGGTTCCGGCCGCGGGGAGAGAGCGATTTCAGCGGCGTTCACCACCTGGCCGCTCGGGGCGGTGGCCCAGAGGAGGAGTCCCAAGCCGGCGAAGCCAAACGCCGTGACGATCGTGATCCGTATTTTGTTCATCGGAAGTGGAACGCCCATTCTAGCGGAGGGGAAGGGGAGTTTCAAGCGGCAGAGGAGAGGGGATACAATGGAAGGGCGGGCGGGGTCCCAAAAAGGAGGTGCTGCATGAAAATCCTTCTGGTGGAGGACGATAAACGGGTGGCCAGCTTTATCCGCCGCGGCTTGAAAGAGGAAGGCTACGCGGTGGATGTGGC
>PCVW01000067.1:0-2935 GCA_002787095.1 Candidatus Omnitrophica bacterium CG11_big_fil_rev_8_21_14_0_20_64_10
GATCCCCGCCGCCGGCCGGGCGGCGGCCGCCCGCTCCAGCTCCGGCGTCAGCGGCGTCCCCAGTCCCCGGGCAAGAACCCGGAGACAGACCCCGAGCAGCCGCTCCACCCGAAGCCTTCGGGCCGGTTCGAGAAGTCCCTTCCCATCCAGGCCCCCCTCCAGCCGGAGCAGCCGGTCCAGGTCTTTGAGCCAATTGAGCCGCTCAAAACGATGTTTGACGCAATGGATCGACAGCAGGAGGAACAACTCTTCCCGCCGGAAGGCCCGGACCCGCCGACCGCCCAAATCCATCCAACCGGAATGCTCCAGCAGTCCCTCGGTATCGAACGGAACTGAGAAATGCTCCGCCAAGGGGCTCCAATGCAAATCGAGGGGAACCGGCGGCTCCCCCGGCAGGATCAGCTCCAGATGGGAAGAGCTGCGGAGGAAGGCCCGCTCCTGCCGGGGAGTCAGCGCCCAACGGCGGCGGAAGCCGGCCCCCCGGGCGATCCGCTCGGCCGCCGGTAGGTCCCGCGGCGTCACGAGGATGTCCAGATCGCCGAAGGGGCGGTCCGCCGGGGAACCGTACAACAGCCGGCCCAGCGCCGGCCCCTTGTAAGGGAGGGCCCGAACCCCCGCCCGCTCGAACCGGTCCAACAGATCCAACAGCCGGTCGGTCCAATGCAGGGCGCGGGGGGCCTCCGCCCGGCGGATCGCCTCCAGCGCCTCCCGCATCGCCGGATCGAACAATTCCGGGAAACGGTCGCCCCTGCCGCAAAGCCAGGGAACCAGGAAATGGTGGCGGGCCAGATGGAGAAAATCGGGGAGATGAAACCGTGCGACAAGGGAACGGGCCTCAAACCGCTCTTCCCGGCTCAGTTCCTCCTTCAACAGGAGCAGCAGCAGCTGCTGTTCGACCGCCCCGCCGGAGCGGCTCAATCGGCCTCCCGCGCCGCCAGGGGAACCGGAAGAAAAGTCCGGCCAATCGCCTGCCGAAGCAGGGAGACCAGCCGTTCCGATGGGACCCCCAACCCCTGCAGGGAGCCCTGGATCAGCCCCCCTTCCCGCCAGACCCGCATCGCCGAGCCGGCCACCTTTCGCCCCCGCAGAAGCAGATCGCCGGGCGCCGGGGAATCGAAACAAAACCGGCCGCCGTCGGACGCCTGCTCCCAAACCGTCAGCGCTTGCGGATCCACCGCTCGCTCGTCGATCAGGACGGCCGCCAACCGCCGGTGGATTTCGCCGGGAAGCTCCGCCAGGCGCCGGCCGGCCGGGACCGCGCGCATCGGGAAAGCGACCGCGTAGGTCAGCTCCTCGGCGGTGTGCCGGACCACCCCGCCGCCGGTCGGCCGGCGCACGACCGGGAGGCCGGCCCCTGCCTGCCCCGACCGCTCAAGCGCGGCAGGCAGGCGAAGATCGGCCTGCGCCATCCGCCGGCCGAAAGAGAAGGCCGGCCCGGCCCAGCGGTAGAAACGGGCGGCCGGTCCGGACCGACCGGACCGGATCGCCTCCGCCAAGGCGGCATCCCGGGCCATGTTCTCGGCCGGGGAACCGGCCCCCTCAACGATCCAGCGCCAGGACTCACCCATAACCGAACCGCTCCACCGCCCGCCGTTCCGATTCAAGGATCTTCTCTCTTAACCCCGGCGGGTAGATCGGCCGGACCGGACTGAAGTTGGCCCGGGGGGTGGTCCGAAGCTTCGCCTCATCGAACGATTCCCCCGCCATTCGAAGGGCTTGGATCAGGTCGTCGGCCAGGTTCTCCATCCGGCCGACGAAGTCGAGCACCCCGGGCGGCGGGCCGCAGAAGCGTTCGAAGTGCTCGCTCAGATAGCCCCGGGGGAAATGGCGCAGGACCCGGCGGACGAAGACCCCGAAATCAGCCGACATGCAGGAGTCCAGCGAACTGTACTGCCAGCCGGCCAGCATCCGATAGCTCCAGTAGGAGGGATACCAATCGGCGGGATTCCGGACAAAAGCGAAGAGGAACTTGTCCGCCGGGAACTCGGAGTTGTGGTAGGTGCCGTGGAATCCTTTGTTCAGCTGCGTCCGGTGGCTGGCCTCAACCGCCGGAATCCCAGCGTTGGCGACCGCCTCCCGCACCCAGATGCCGCCGGTCTTCGGGATATGGAAGAAAACCGAATGGGGCAGGACCAGCGGCACGCCGGCCTACCAGCGCAGGTCCGGCTCCCGGGCCGCCTGCACCTCATCCAGGCGGGACACCGGGCAGTTCCTCGGGGCCCGGCGGACCCGGTCGGGATCGGTGCGGGCCTCCGCCACGATTCTGGACAGCGCCTCGGCGAAGGCGTCCAGCGTCGCCCGGGACTCGGTCTCGGAGGGCTCGATCATCAGCGCCTCCGGCACGATCAGCGGAAAGTAAATCGTCGGCGCGTAGAAACCGTAATCCAGCAGCCGCTTGGCGATGTCGAGGGCCCGCACGCCGGTCGCCTTCTTGAGGGGGGCGGCGGTCGCGATGAATTCATGCATGCAGGGCTCATCCACCGCGATCTCCAGCGCCTCGGAAACCTTCGCTTTCAGGTAGTTGGCGTTGAGGATCGCCCCTTCGGCCACCCGTTTCAGCCCTGCTCCGCCCAGGGCCCGGATGTAGACATAAGCCCGGATCAGGGCGTTCACATTGCCGAAGAAGGAGCGGACCCGGCCGATCGACTGCTCGGGCGAAACCAGCCGGAACGCCCCCTCCCGCTCCTCAACCAGCGGACCGGGCAGGAAGGGAGCCAGCGCCGGGCCGACCCCGACCGGTCCCCCGCCCGGCCCGCCGGAGCCGTGGGGGATCGAGAAGGTCTTGTGGATGTTCACATGGACCATGTCGAACCCCATGTCGCCGGGCCGCACCAGGCCCAGGAGAGCGTTCATATTGGCCCCGTCGAGGTACATCAATCCGCCGGCGGCGTGGACCGCCTCGGAGATTTTCAGCACCTCCTCCTCGAACAGCCCC
>PCVW01000067.1:3078-4022 GCA_002787095.1 Candidatus Omnitrophica bacterium CG11_big_fil_rev_8_21_14_0_20_64_10
GCCGTGCGCGGAGTCCGGAATCAAGATGACGGGACGTCGGCGGCGTTTCCTGCGATGGTACGCGGCGATCATCTTCAGCCCCGTTAGCTCTCCCTGGGCGCCCGCGGCCGGCTGGAGCGTGAAGGCGTGCATCCCGGTGATCCCGCACAGGAGCTGCTCCAGTTCATGGAGCAGGGCGAGCAGCCCCTGCACGTGCTCCACCGGCTGGCACGGATGCAGCAGTGCGAAGCCCGGCAGCGCGGCCACCCGCTCATTCACCTTCGGGTTATACTTCATCGTGCACGAGCCGAGCGGATAGAAGTTGGTGTCCACCGAGAAGTTTCGCTGGGACAGCCTCGTGTAGTGGCGGACGACATCGAACTCCGCCACCTCCGGCCAGCGGGGCGGCTGGGCGCGGCGCTGCTCCGCCGGCAGCGACGCTGCACCCGCCGGGGGCACATCGGAGGCGGGCCACGGCAGACCGCGCCGTCCGGGCACTGAGCGTTCGAAAATCAGCGGCTCCGACATTACCGTATCCCCCGCAGCACGTCCGCCGTCCGGTCGATCGCCTCTCGGCTCATGCGCTCCGTCACGCACCAGAGGGAGACGTCGGCCAGCGAAGGAAACCACTCGGCCAGGCCGAAGCCCCCCACGATCCCGGCCTTCGCGAGCGCCTTCTGCGCCCGCGCCAGGCCGACGGCCGGATCCAGCCGCAGGGCGAACTCGTTGAAGAACGGCTGGTCGAATGCCGGACGAATCCAGGGAAGGTCGCACAGCCTGGCAGCGGCATAGTGCGCCTTATCGAGGTTCAGCTGCGCGAGCTCCCGCAGGCCCTCCGGTCCCAACAGGCTCATGAAGACCGTGGCGCGCAGGGCCAGCCAGCCCTCGTTCGTACAGATGTTCGAGGTGGCCCGCTCCCGCCGGATATGCTGTTCGCGCGTCTGGAGCGTGAGCGTAAAGGCGCG
>PCVW01000024.1:0-98 GCA_002787095.1 Candidatus Omnitrophica bacterium CG11_big_fil_rev_8_21_14_0_20_64_10
GGCCTCAGGATCTCGATCAGACAGACAAGAAACTGCTGACGGTGATCCAGGCCGATTTTCCTTTGTCCGTCAGGCCCTACGAGGCGTTCGGCAAACGG
>PCVW01000024.1:116-1970 GCA_002787095.1 Candidatus Omnitrophica bacterium CG11_big_fil_rev_8_21_14_0_20_64_10
GAGACGATCGAGCGGGTCCGGCGGCTGAAGGCCGGCCGGATCCTGCGGCAGGTGGGGGCGATCTTCGACACCCGCCGGCTCGGGTACCAAAGCTCTTTGGTGGCGGCCCGCTACTCGAAGGAACGGCTGGATGAGGCGGCCGGGATCGTGAGCGCTCATCCGGGGGTCAGCCACAACTACGGTCGGAACCATGCCTTTAACCTGTGGTACACGATCGCCCTGCCGCCGGGGGTTTCGATGGAGCGGACGATCGACCGGCTGCACGCCCTCTCGGGGGCGGCGGCGACGCGGCTGCTGCCGACTCTGAAGCTGTTCAAGATCGGCGTCCAGCTGGATGTGGCCGGCGAGAGCCGGCTCTCGGACGAGACGACCGGCGCGCCGGTCTGGTCCTGGGTCAAGCCGCCGGAGGCGGCCGACCTGACGGAACGGCAGGTCCGGCTGGTTCGCCTGCTGCAGCGGGATCTGCCGATCGAGCCGGAGCCGTTTGAGCGTCTGGCGGAAGGAACCGGGTTCGATGCCGGGGATCTGGTGGCCGCGGGGGAGGCCTTCCTGAAGCAGGGGGTCATGCGGCGGTACTCCGCGGTGATCTTCCACCGGTCGGCCGGTTTCGTCGTCAACGGGATGGCGGTCTGGAAGGTGCCGCTGAATCGGGTTATGGAATTGGGGCCGGTGATGGGAGGGTTCCGCGGGGTCACCCATTGCTACCAGCGGCCGACCTACGATGACTGGCCCTACACGGTCTTCACGATGATTCACGCCCGGACCGGGCCGGAGTGCCGCCAGGTCGTGGATCGGATCGCGGAGAAGACCGGCATCAACGATTTCTCGATCCTCTATTCGGTCAAGGAGTACAAGAAGATGCGGGTCCGGTATTTCACGACGGAGCTGGACGCCTGGAATGAAAGGTATTTGAATGGCTAAAGTCAACACGGTGTTCCGGTTCGGCGGGGAGGGGGGCGAGGGGGTCATCTCGACCGGCGACCTCTTCACGACCGCGTTGGCCCGCTCCGGCATGGAGATCTACACCTTCCGCTCCTATCCGGCCGAGATCAAGGGGGGCCACGCGATGCTGCAGGTCCGGGTCTCGGACGAGCAGCTCCTCTCCCGGGGGGACAGCGTGGATGTCCTGGTCGCCTTCAACAAGGAGGCCTACGACCGCCATTACCGGGACCTGCGGGACGGCGGGGTGCTGGTCTACGACAACACCGATTTCCTTCCGGAGGAGGACACCCGCACCGTCAAGTACCCGATCCCCTTCGCGAAGATCGCCGCCGAAACGATCGGCGTGCGCCTCACCAAGAACATGGTTTGTCTGGGGGCCCTCTGCGGCATTTTTAGTCTGCCGAAGGAGCGCTTCTACGAGTTGATCCGGCAGAAGTTCGGCAAAAAGGGGGAGGCGGTCGTTCAGAAGAACGATCAGGCGCTGGATGCCGGCCATGACTACGCGAAACAGAACATCAAGCGGCACGACGACATCCACCTGACGGTGACCGGCCAGGGGGCCAAGCTGGTCCTTTCCGGCAACGAGGCGCTGTCGCTCGGGGCGATCGCCGCCGGGGTCAAGGTGTACGCCGGCTATCCGATCACCCCGGCCAGCACGATCCTGGAGTTTTTGGCCAAGGAGCTGCCGAAGGCCGGCGGCGTGGTGATCCAGAGCGAGGATGAGATCGCCGCCATCGGCATGGTCATGGGGGCCTCCTTCGCCGGCAAGAAGGCGATGACTGCTACCTCCGGGCCGGGCCTCTCCCTGATGGTGGAGATGATCGGGCTGGGGGTGATGGCGGAGCTCCCCTGCGTGATCGTGGACGCCCAGCGGTGCGGCCCCTCGACCGGGATGCCGACCAAGACCGAGCA
>PCVW01000024.1:2061-3518 GCA_002787095.1 Candidatus Omnitrophica bacterium CG11_big_fil_rev_8_21_14_0_20_64_10
GCGGTTCAGGCCTTCAATATCGCCGAGACCTACCAGGTGCCGGTGATCCTGATGACCGATCAGGCATTGGCCCAGCGGGAGGCGACCATCCACAAGCCGGAGACGGTCCACCTGCAGATCCTGGAGCGGCGCAAGCCGACCTCCGAGGAGCTGCTCAATTACCAGCGGTTCAAGATCACCCCCGATTTCATCTCGCCGATGACCGTGCCGGGGATGCCGGACGGCTTCTACTCGGCGACCGGCATCGAGCACACCGAGGCCGGGGCGCTCAACTACGAACCGGTCAACCACAACCGGATGATGGCCAAGCGGGCCCGCAAGCTGGAAGGGGTCCTCAAGGAGCCGTGGGTCGTCAAGACCTACGGGCAGGCCAAACCGGAGATCGCGGTGATCGGCTGGGGTTCCCAGGAGGGGGTGATCCGGGAGGCGGTCGCCAACGCCAATGCCGGGGGGCTTCCGGTCGGGGCCATTCACTCCAAGATCCTCTGGCCTTTCCCGGCCGACCTGATCAACGACTATCTCGGAGAGCATGTCAAGCAGATCATCGTGCCGGAGCTCAACTACTCGGCCCAGTTTGCCGGCCTCCTCAAGCAGCACTTGAAGCGGACCGATGTGCAGGTGGTCCCGATGGCCAAGGGGGGCGGGATTCCTTGGACTCCGGCCGACATCGTCGAAAAGATCAAGGAGGTCCTGACCACCCATGCCTAAGCTGACCGGGGCGCAGTTCAAGACGAAGGTGGAGCCGGTCTGGTGTCCCGGCTGCGGCGATTTCGGGGTGCTCAACGCCCTCTGCAACGCCCTCTCCGCCAAAGAGGTGGACCCGAAGAACCTGGTCTTCGCCTCCGGCATCGGCTGCTCCGGCCGGCTGCCGCCGTATGTGAAGTCGTATGGTTTTCACACGGTGCATGGCCGGGTCCTGCCGATCTCCACCGGCATCAAGCTGGCCAACCCGGATCTGACGGTCGTCGCCGTCGGCGGGGACGGAGACGCCTACGCGATCGGCGGCGGGCATATCCCCCACATGGCCCGGCGCAACCCGACGGTCGTCTATGTCGTCATGGACAACGGCACCTACGGGTTGACCAAGGGACAGGCTTCCCCGACGGGGCCGACCGGCATGATGACCGGGGCCTCCCCGTACGGCACCATTGATCCGCCGCTCAATCCGATCGCGATGGCGCTGGGCTACGGCGTCTCCTTTGTCGCCCGGGCCTATTCCGGAAAGAACAAGGAGTTGGAGGCGTTGATCCTCAAGGCGCTCAACCACCGGGGCTTCTCCCTGATCAATGTGATTTCCCCCTGCATCACCTTCTACAACACCTACAAGCAGCTGCCGCCCCAGCTGGCCCCGATTCCGGAGGGCCACGATGTCAAGGACCGGGCCAAGGCCTTTGAGTTGGCGCTGAAAACCGACAAAATTTACCTGGGGCTCTTCTATCAGGAGGAGCGTCCGACGC
>PCVW01000024.1:3581-20302 GCA_002787095.1 Candidatus Omnitrophica bacterium CG11_big_fil_rev_8_21_14_0_20_64_10
GCCTCGCTTGAATCCCTGCAGAAACAGGGCGGCGGCTCGGTGGACACCCTCCCTTTTTCGATCAAGATTCTGTTGGAGGCGGTTCTCCGGAATGTGGACGGCCTCCAGGTTCGTCAATCCGATGTCGAGGCGCTGGCCCGCTGGAGCTCCAAGGCTCCCGGCCTGCGGGAGGTTCCCTTCAAGCCGGCTCGCGTGGTGCTTCAGGATTTCACCGGGGTGCCGGCGGTCGTGGACCTGGCGGCCCTGCGGGCGGCGATCAAGCGGGGCGGGGGGGACCCCAAGCGGATCAACCCTCTGATCCCCTGCGACCTGGTGATTGATCATTCGGTGCAGGTGGACGTTTACGGTTCCTCGAATGCCCTCGAGGAGAACGCTCGGCTGGAGTTTGAGCGCAACCGCGAGCGGTACACCCTGCTGCGGTGGGGCTCGAAAGCCTTCTCCAACTTCCGGCTGGTTCCGCCGGCCACCGGTATCGTTCACCAGGTCAACCTGGAGTTCCTGGCCCAGGGGGTGATGACTCGGAAGGAAAACGGCCGGACGATCGCTTTCCCCGACACCCTCGTCGGCACCGACAGCCACACGACGATGATCAATGGCCTGGGGGTGCTGGGCTGGGGGGTCGGCGGGATCGAGGCGGAGGCGGCGATGCTCGGCCAGCCGGTGATCCTGCTGCCGCCGCCGGTCGTGGGCTTCAAGTTGACCGGCCGGCTGCGGGAAGGGACCACCGCGACCGACCTGGTCCTGACGGTGACCGAGATCCTCCGGAACCACGGGGTCGTGGGGAAGTTCGTCGAGTTCTTCGGCTCCGGATTGACCGGCTTGCCGCTGCCGGACCGGGCGACGATCGCCAACATGTGCCCCGAGTACGGCGCCACCGCCGCCTACTTCCCGGTGGATGCCGAGACCCTGAATTACCTCGCGCTCACCGGCCGCCCGCCGGAGCTGATCGATCTGGTGGAGCGGTACATGAAGGCCCAGGGGCTCTTCCGGACCGACGACACTCCCCGGCCGGCTTTTTCGGAACTGCTCTCCCTGGATCTCTCGGAGGTGGTCCCCTGCCTGGCCGGTCCCAAGCGGCCGCAGGACCGGATTCCGCTCGGGGAGGTCAAGCGTTCCTTCCGAAAAACGCTGGTCGGCGCATTGGAGGGGAAGATCAACGGCGTGGATCCCCAGGCGGTTTCCGACTGGCTGGAGGAGGGAGGCAAGAACCCCAAGACCCAGGTTCCTCATCCGACGGGGTTGAAGGAGCTCTTGGAGCACCGGCCGATCACGGTGCCCTCCGGAAAAACGGAGATCGGACACGGCTCGGTCGTGATCGCCGCGATCACCTCCTGCACGAACACCTCCAACCCGTCGGTGATGGTCGGGGCCGGATTGTTGGCCAAGAAGGCGGTTCAGCGCGGCCTTTCGGTCAAGCCGTTCGTCAAGACCTCGCTGGCTCCCGGTTCCCAGGTCGTCACCGAATATCTCGAATCCTCCGGCTTGATGGCTTATCTTGAGAAGCTCGGTTTCTATACGACCGGCTACGGATGTCAAACATGCATCGGAAATTCAGGCCCGCTGCCGGAGCCAGTGGCCGAAGCGATCCAAGAGAACGATCTGGTGGTGGCCGCGGTCCTCTCCGGGAACCGGAATTTCGAGGGGCGGATCCATCCCCAGGTGCAGGCCAACTACCTGGCCAGCCCCCCGCTGGTCGTCGCCTACGCTCTGGCCGGCCGGATGGACCTGGATCTGGTGGAGGAGCCGCTCGGGCGGGACGCCGCGGGCAAAGAGGTGTTCCTCAAGGAGATTTGGCCGACCCAGAAGGAGATTCAGGAATTGATTGCCCGGTCGGTGACCGCCGATGCCTTCCGGAAGCGGTACGCCGATGTCTTCCGGGGGCCGGAGGAATGGCGGAAGCTGCCGACCCCGTTGGGGGATCTGTATGACTGGGAACCAAAGAGCACCTATATCCAGGAGCCCCCCTTCTTCAAGGATTTCCCGAAGGCCCCGCCGCCGGTCCGGCCGATCGCCGGCGCCCGGGTGCTGATCCTGGCCGGCGACTCGACCACGACCGACCACATCTCCCCGGCCGGTTCGATCGCGAAGGACTCTCCGGCCGGAAAATACCTGGTGGAGCAGGGGGTCGCCCCGACGGACTTCAACAGCTACGGCTCCCGGCGGGGGAACGACCGGGTCATGGCCCGGGGGACCTTCGCGAATGTCCGGTTCAAGAACCAGTTGGCCCCCGGCTCCCCCGGCTGGTGGACGACCCATCAGCCAGACGGCGAGAAAATGTCGATCTACGACGCCGCCGAGAAATACCGGGCCGAAGGGGTCCCCCTGATCGTCCTGGCCGGCAAGGAATACGGTTCCGGCTCCTCCCGGGACTGGGCGGCGAAGGGGCCGGCCCTCCTGGGGATCCGGGCGGCGATCGCCGAGAGCTTCGAGCGGATCCACCGCAGCAACCTGATCGGGATGGGGATCCTGCCGCTTGAGTTCAAAGCGGGGGAGTCGGTCGCTTCCCTCGGGCTGACGGGGAAGGAGCGCTTCTCGATCCCGGGACTTTCCGATTCCATCCAGCCCGGCCAGGTGGTCGCGGTGGAGGCGGCGGACGAGTCGGGCAAGGCGAAGCGGTTTGAAGTGATCGTCCGACTGGATACCCCGATCGAGGTGGATTACTATCGCCACGGCGGTATCCTGCACTATGTTCTCCGGAGGTTCCTGGCTTGCGGAGGGGCGGGGTGAAGCTGAACCGGCCGCTTGTGGTGCTGGACCTGGAGACCACCGGCACCTGGGTCGGGAAGGACAAGATTGTCGAGGTCGGGATGGTCAAGCTCCATCCCGACGGGCGACGCGAGGAATATAAACAGCGGGTCAACCCCGGTATCCCGATCCCGCCCCGGGTCTCCCAGATCATCGGCATCACCGACGCCGACGTGAAGGATGCCCCTGCGTTTAGCGAGATCGCACCGGCGGTCGTCGGCTTCATCGGGGAGGCGGACCTCGGCGGTTTCAATGTCGAGCGGTTCGACCTGATCCTGCTGGAGCGGGAGCTGTTCGAAGCCGGCGTCAAGTTCGATTGGCGGCGCCGGACGATCTACGACGCCCAGAAGGTATACCACCTCCATGAGAAGCGGGACCTGACCGCCGCCTACCAGTTCTACTGCGGCAAGGTGCTGGAGGGGGCCCACACAGCGATGGCCGATGCCGAGGCGACTGTCGAGATCCTGGCCGCGCAGATCGACCGCTACGGGAAGACGGAGGAAGGGATCGAGTCGCTCCGAGATTTCGACTACAAGCGGATCGACGACTACTTCGACGACGAGCGGAAGTTTCGCTGGTGGAACGGAAAACTGTACCCGGTCTTCGGGAAATATGCCCGGAAATATTCGGTCGAGGAGTTGGTCGAGAAGGACCCCAACTACCTGCGCTGGCTCTCCGGCACCGATTTTCCGCCCAAGGTCAAGACGATGCTGGAAGGGGCGCTGGCCGGCCGGCTGCCGACCCCCCCGGATCCGGCCGGATCGGGGTAAACTTGGAGTTGGGAGGTGGCGCGGATGAAGGGGCGGCTCGGGTGGATGATCGGATCGATGGTCCTGTTGTCGGTGGGAGGCGTCGCCTGTGACGGGCGGCGGGAGACGGCGATGACCGGAGATAAGATCGTGAAGACCAACGAGGAGTGGTGCGGGATCCTGACTCCGGAGCAGTACCGGATCCTGCGGGAGAAGGGGACCGAGACCGCCTTCACCGGGAAGTACTACAACCACCACGAAGAAGGGGCCTATGTCTGCGCCGCCTGCGGGGAGCCCCTCTTCAGTTCCCTCCACAAGTTCGATTCCGGGACCGGCTGGCCCAGCTACTGGCAGCCGGCTCAGAAAGGGGCGGTCAAGGAGGCGGCCGACGACAGCCACGGCATGCGCCGGGTGGAGGTGCTCTGCGCCAGTTGCGGCTCCCACCTGGGGCATGTTTTCACCGACGGCCCGGAACCGACGGGTTTGAGGTACTGCATCAATTCCGTTGCGCTTGATTTCAAGCCGGCCCATCCCAAGAAGAAGTAGTTCTTGACAGGAGTGGACGCTTCTATACAATGTTGAGCGGTAATTGATGGATTTGTGGTGAGAACCGACAAGACTGATTTTCAGGTGATGTGTTGAGCGACTGCACCCGACAGGCGGCAGTCGCTTTTTTGTTTGATGGTTTGAACAGGAAGGAAAGTTAATCGAAATGGCTAAAGGCACTGTGAAGTGGTTCAGCGATCAGAAGGGTTATGGGTTCATCACGCCGGAAGGCGGGAAGAACGATGTGTTCGTCCATTTTTCCGCGATCCAGGGGGACGGTTTCAAGACCCTGCGGGAGGGGGAAGCGGTGGAGTTCGATGTGACCACTGGCCCGAAGGGAGAGCAGGCGGCCAATGTCCGCAAGCCGGAGGGAAGCCAGCAGCAGGGTTAGAACCGGCTGCCTGAGCTGAATCACGCCGGGGCCTGATCCCCGTCTGCCGGCACCGGCAGGCCACAGGGATCAGGCCCTGCTTTTTTGGAGAATCGATGAACCGTTTTGGGGTGAGCGATGCCAAGGGGCAAGCGCTGGAGCGCCGGATGGCCCGCCTCGGGATCCGGGAGGGGGACCTCCGGGAGCGGTTCGTTCGGGCCCGGGGCCCCGGCGGGCAGAATGTCAACAAGGTGGCCACCTGCGTGGTGCTCACCCACGGGCCGTCCGGCTGTTCGGTCCGGGCCCAATCGGAGCGTTCCCAGGCCCTCAATCGTTTTCTGGCCCGGCGCCTCCTGGTCGCCAAGCTGGAGCGGGAACGGGAGGGGCGGCGAAGCGCCGAGCAGCAGCGGATCCAGAAGATTCGCCGGCAGAAGCGCCGCCGTTCCCGGCGGGCCAAGGAGAAGGTGTTGGCCGCCAAGCGGCATCGCTCCGGAGTCAAACAGTTCCGCTCCAAATCATTTCAAGATGACTGATACGGAACTGTCGTCTCGAGGCGCGAAGCGACGAGAGATCCCTTGGGCGCGCCACAGGGATTTCTCGCCCCGGCGCCGGCCCGCCGGGTGTGTGGCGGGGGGCTCGAAATGACGGGAGCTCAGTATGCGGAGCGGACGCTGGTCGCCTACCGGATGCATGCCGGTCGGGCGGCGGCGAACTGGGCGAGAGCGCAACGGAAGCCCTCGGTGTTTTTGAAGCGCTTTGCCGCCGGTCTGCCGCCGGGGGGACGGGCGCTGGATTACGGCTGCGGGATCGGCTGCGAGATGGCCTGGCTGCGGCGCCTGGGGTTCCGGGTCGAGGGGGTGGATGGGACGCTGGATTTCGCGGAAGCGGCCCGGAGGCGGAATCCCGGCGTCCGGGTGATCGGGCTCCCTTTTTCCGCCTGCCGGCTGGAGGGAGGGCGGTACGATGGGATCTGGTCGAACGCCGCCCTGATCCATCTGCCGCCGGCCGTATTTCGCTCGGAGCTTCAGAAGCTGCGGCGGGCGCTGGTCCCCGGCGGGCGGTTGGGACTGACACTCGCCTGGGGCCGCCGCAAGGGGGTGCTGACCGGGGATTGGATCCCGGGGCGTTATTTCGCTTGCTACACCCTCCCGGAGGCGCTTCGGTTTTTGAAGGGGTGGCGGGTCCTCGAGGCCCGAACCGCGGTCGGGGAGGAGCGATCGGGTCGGTGGATCCGGATTCTGGCGGAGGGGCAATGAAACGGTTGATGCGGTTCTATCTGAACAGCGCCTGGCTGCCGTTTGTCTGTTTTCTGGCGGCCGGATGGGGCTCGGTGCGGCTGTCGGCCCTCTCTTCGGCGGAGGGGTCGGTCGCCCGGACAACGGATATCACGGTCCTCTTTTCGATTTTGGCCGGTCTGGCCCTCGGAGGAATCGGGGTGGCCGCCGCGGTGCAGGTGAGCCGCCGGATGTGGCGGCCGGCCCTCTGGAACGCCTTCTTCCTCCTGATCGCCTCCTTCCCCCTCTGGATGGGTTGGGTCGGGTGGTAGAATAACCCCATGCCGAAATCAGCCACGCGCCTCGAGAAGGACAGTCTCGGGACCGTCCGGGTCCCGGCCCGCGCCCTGTACGGGGCGCAGACCCAGCGGGCGGTCGAGAACTTCCCGGTCAGCGGGATTCGCTTCTCCCGCCGTTTGATTCAGGCACTCGGGATCATCAAGGGGGCGGCCGCCCAGACCAACCGGCGGCTGGGCCTCCTGCCGGCCGGCCATGCCGCCGCGATCCGGGCCGCCTCGGCCGAGGTGGCCCGGGGTCGCTGGGACGGGGAGTTCCCGCTCGACATCTTCCAGACCGGCTCCGGCACGAGCACCAACATGAATGCCAACGAGGTGATCGCCCGGCTGGCCTCCCGGCGCCGCCGCCGGCCGGTCCATCCCAACGATCATGTCAACATGAGCCAGTCCAGCAACGATGTGATCCCGACCGCGATCCATGTGGCGGCGGGGCTGGCGGTCATCGAGGAGCTGCTGCCGGCGATTAAAGATCTGGAGCGGACGATCCTCAAGAAGGCCCAGCAGGTGGACCGGGTCGTCAAGACCGGCCGGACCCACCTGATGGACGCGATGCCGGTCCGGATGGGGCAGGAGCTCTCCGGCTGGGCGGCGCAGCTGCGCCGGGGCCGGGCCGGGGTGGAGGGGGCGCTGGCTGGGGTCCGGGAGCTGGCGCTCGGCGGGACCGCCGTCGGCACCGGGGTCAACGCGCCGGCGGCCTTCGGGCGGCAGGTCGCGGCCGAGATCTCCCGGATGACCGGGGTCCGCTTCAAGGCGAGCCCCAATTTCTTCGCCTCCCTCGCGGGGCAGGAGGGGGCGGTCGCCCTCTCCGGCGGGCTCAAGACGGTCGCGGTTGCGGTGATGAAAATCGCCAACGACCTGCGCTGGATGAACAGCGGTCCGCACGCCGGGCTGGGGGAGATCGCCCTGCCGGCGCTGCAGCCGGGCAGCTCGATCATGCCGGGGAAGGTCAACCCGGTGATCCCGGAAGCGGCGGCGATGGCGGCGGCCCAGGTGATCGGCAACGACACGACGATCACGCTGGCCGGCGCCTCCGGCAGTTTCCAGCTCAATGTGATGCTGCCGGTGATCGCGCACAACCTGTTGGAGTCGATTCGGATCCTCTCGAGCGTTTCCCGGCTGCTGGCCGACCGGGCGATCGCCGGCTTCTCGGTCAATCGGGAGCGGATCGCCGAACTGGTCGAGCGCAACCCGATCCTCGTGACGGCCCTCAACCCGATCATCGGATACGAACGGGGGGCCCGGATCGCCAAACGGGCCTACCGGGAGAACCGCCGGGTGCGGGAGGTGGCCGCCGAGGAGACGAAACTCTCTCCGAAGCGGCTCAAGCGGGCGCTGGACCCGGCCCGGATGACCCGCGGGGGACTGATCTCCTGACCCCGCTGCGGTCCACGAACCAAGTTATCAACAATCAGGGACAGTCCCCAGGTGTTGATAACTTTTCGGCTGGAGATTGAAGCGGGTGCGGTCCACGAATCGGATCGCGATCGGGATCGGGCTGGGGGTCGCGGCCGCCTTCGTTTCGGTGGCGCTGTTCGGCGAGCGGATGACCGCCGTCGCCTGGATCGGCCACTTCTTCCTGAACGCCCTCTTCCTGTTGATCATCCCCCTGATTGTCTCCTCAATGGTGGTCGGGATTTCCGGGCTCGGGGACATCCGCCGCCTGGGCCGGATCGGTGGGATGACTTTGCTCTACTACGCGGTCACAACCGGGATCGCCGTCGGGATCGGGATTCTCCTCGTCAACTGGATCCAGCCGGGTCTGGGCCTGTCTTCGGCCGGTTTGCCGGTCGCCGACCGGGTGGCCGCCAAGGCCGACATCGGCTGGAGCGACCTGATCCTGTCGCTCGTCTCGTTCGAGGGGAAGCCGGCCAGCATCGTCAAATCGATGTCGGAGATGAACATCCTGCCGGTGGTCCTCTTCTCCCTGCTGTTCGGGGCGGCCTTGACGACGATCGGGGAGAAAGGGAAACCGGTGATCGCCCTGTTCGACGGGATCGAACAGGGGATCATGAAAATGGTCCACGCCTTGATGTGGATCGCGCCGCTGGGCGTCTTCGGGATGGTGGCCAGCCGGTTCGCGGCGGCCGGAGATCTGCCGACCCTGCTGGAGGGGCTCGGGCTCTATGTCGGAACGGTCCTGTTGGGGCTGGCGATCCACGGCGGGCTGGTGCTGCCGCTGATCCTCAAGTTCTTTGGGCGGCGGGGTCCTCTCGACTACTCGTTCCGAATGTCGGCGGCCCTGCTGACCGCCTTCTCAACCGCCTCCTCCTCGGCGACCCTGCCGCTGACGATGCAGTGCGCCGAGAAGAACGCCGGGGTTTCCCGCAAGGCGGCCGGGTTCGTCCTGCCGATCGGCTCCACCGTCAACATGGACGGCACCGCCCTGTACGAGGCGGTGACCGCGATCTTCATCGCGCAGGCCTTCGGGGTGCATCTGACTCCGGTCCACCAGATCATCGTTTTCCTGACCGCGACCGTGGCGGCGGTCGGGGCGGCCGGCATTCCGGAGGCGGGACTGGTGACGATGGTGATCGTTCTCAAGGCGGTCGGGCTGCCGCTGGAAGGGATCGGCTTGATCCTGGCGGTGGACTGGTTCCTGGACCGGTTCCGGACGACCGTCAATGTCTGGGGGGACGCGGTCGGGGCGGGGGTGGTGGATCGCTTCCTGCCCACGGAGCCCTCTGGTACAATGAACTCAGGTCAATCGTAACATCTTCTGGAGGATGAGGTTATGGCGAATTTTGTGAAGGTGGCCGAGGTGGCCGATCTTCCCCCCGGGCAGGGGATGGTGGTGGAGCCGGAGGGGACCCCCATTGCGCTGTTCAATGTGGAGGGGGAGTTCCGGGCGATCGGCAACAGCTGCATTCACCGGGGGGGACCGCTTGGAGAAGGGACGGTGGAAGAGGGGAAGGTGACCTGCCCCTGGCATGCCTGGCGGTTCGATTTGGCCACGGGCGCCTCCGAGTTGGATCCGTCCGCCAAGGTGCCGGTCTACTCGGTCGAGGTGCGGGACGGCGCGGTCTATGTGGATGTCACAGCGGGCGGTTGATCCGGCCGACCGGAAACTGGCCGATCTGCGCCGGCAGCTTCGCCGGCTGGGGTCCGTCCTGATCACCTTTTCCGGCGGGGTGGACTCCACCTTCCTGGCGAAGGCGGCGGTCGAGGAGCTCGGGAAGCGGGCGGTCGCTTTGATCGCGGTTTCTCCCAGTCTGCCGACCGCGGAGTTGGCGGCGGCCCGGGCGTTGGCCGCTCGAATCGGGATCGATTTGCGGGAGGTGGATTCCCGGGAGCTGGAGGATCCCCGCTACGGCGCCAACCCGGTCAACCGCTGTTACTTCTGCAAGTCGGAGCTGTTCGGGATCGCGGCCCGGCTGGCTCGGGCGGAGGGATTCGCCGCGGTGCTGGATGGGACGCAGGCGGATGATTTGGGACAGGCGCGGCCGGGCCGCCAGGCGGCCCGGGAATGGGAAATCCGCTCTCCGTTGGCGGAGGCGGGCCTGACGAAAGAGGAGATCCGGCGCTTGAGCCGTCGGATGGGCCTGCCGACCTGGGACAAGCCGGAGATGGCCTGCCTGGCCTCCCGGATCCCGACCGGAACGCCGGTCACCGTCGGGCGGCTGGTTCAGGTGGAGCGGTGCGAGGCGGCCTTAAAACGGCTCGGCTTCACGCAGCTCCGGGCCCGGCACTGGGAAGGGGCCGTCCGGCTGGAGTTCGACCCGGCGGAGTTGTCGCGGCTTGAGGATCCGGCTTTGCGGGAGCGGGTCGAGACGGTTTGCCGGGCCGCCGGCTTTTCGGAGGTGCAGGTGGATCCGAAGGGGTACCGGCGGTCATGACGCCGCCGGCTGCGGCCAAGGAGAACGGCATCCGGCTCGGCGCCCATATGTCGGTGGCCGGCGGTTTCGAGAAGGCGATCGAGCGGGGGACCGAGGTCGGGTGCCGGACGATCCAGCTCTTCACCAAATCCAACAACCAGTGGCGGGCCGCCCCGATCTCCGCCGAGCAGGCCGACACCTTCCGGAAGGCCTGGAAGGCCAGCCCGATCGGGCCGATCCTCTCCCACACCGCTTACCTGATCAACATCGGCTCTCCCAATCCCGAGACCTTCGAAAAGTCGAAGGCCGCCCTGCTGGTGGAGATGCAGCGGGCCGAGACCTTGGGGCTGGATTTCCTGGTGCTGCATCCCGGGGCCCGGCTGGACAGCGACGAGAAGGCCTGTCTTAAGCAGATTGCCAAGACGGCGGCTTGGGTGATCCGGCAGACGCCGAAGGCCTCGGTCCGCCTCCTGTACGAAACCTCGGCCGGGCAGGGGTCCACCGTCGGGCACACCTTCGAACAGCTGGCCGAGCTGCTGGCGCAGACCGGCGCGCCGGACCGGACCGGAATTTGCCTGGACACCTGCCACATCTTCGCCGCCGGGTACGACATTCGGACGCCGGCCGCGTATGAAAAGACGATGAAGCATTTCGACAGGACGGTGGGGCTGGCGCAGGTTCGGGCGGTCCATCTCAACGACTCCAAGAAGGAGCTCAACTGCCGGGTGGACCGGCACGAGCACATCGGCCAGGGGAAGATCGGCCTGGCCGGCTTCCGCTGCCTCCTCAGCGACTCCCGCCTGAACCGGGCGCCGATGGTGCTGGAGACGCCGAAGGACGAGACCTGTGCCGAGGACAAGATGAACCTGAAGGTGCTGCGGGGGTTGATCGGCCGTGGCTGAGTCGCCGGGCAAGGGGGTGGTGCTCCTCTCGGGAGGGCTGGATTCCACCCTCGCCGCCCGGCTGCTGTTGGAGCAGGGGGTGGAACTGGTCGGGGTCTATCTGTCTGCCCCGTGGGGCTGCTGCGACAAGACCAAGGCGCTCAAGTCGGCCCGGCAGCTGGGGATCCCCTGCCAGGTGATCAAGATGACCGACGAATACATCGGGGTGATCCGGCACCCGAAATATGGCTACGGCTCGGCGATGAACCCCTGCATCGACTGCCGGATCCACATGTTCGACAAGGCGAAGGGGCTGATGGCGCAGACCGGCGCTTCGTTCATCGTGACCGGGGAGGTGCTGGGGCAGCGGCCGATGTCCCAGATGCGCCGCTCGATGTTCCTGATTGAAGAGCAGGCGGGATTGACCGGCCGGATCGTCCGCCCCCTCTCGGCCAAGGTGCTTCCACCCACCGAGCCGGAGCGGCTCGGCTGGATCGACCGGGAGCGGCTGTGCGGGATCACCGGCCGCTCCCGAAAGATCCAGCAGCAATTGGCCGAACAGTTCGGTATCCTGGACTATCCGAACCCGGCCGGCGGCTGCCAGCTGACCGACAAGCAGTTCGGCGGCCGGGTCAAGGACCTCTTCGCCCATCAGGAGCGGATCGATCTGGAGGACATGGAGCTGCTGCGTTTCGGCCGGCATTTCCGGGTGGGGCCTCAGACCAAGCTGATCGTCGGCCGCAATGAGCAGGAGAACCGGACGCTGGCCGAATACTTGGGGCCGGGCCGGCTGCTGTTTGAACCGGAGTTCCACGGTCCCTGGGCGCTGGCAGTCGGGCCGCCGGAAGCCGCGCTCCAGCAGGTGGCCGTCGGGGCGATCCTGCGCTACGCGGGTGCCGGGAAGCTGCCGCCCCGGCCGGCGGTGATCTGCCGGGTCGGGCGGTCCCGGGAGGCGGCGGGGGAGCCCCTCTCGGAACGGATTGAAGCGGTGGGGCCGGGGTTGGCCCCCGAAGAACTGGAAAGGATTCGGATTTGAACAAGCCGGATGTGAAAGTCGCCGAGACGATTCCAAAGAACCCGACCTTTGTCACCTTTCCCTGCTTCTCGATCGATCCGGCCTTCCGGCGGCTGCCGGCGGCCGAGCAGGCGAAGGGAATCGCCGAATTCAGCCGGGCGTTGGAACAGCCGCCGGCCGGCATTCAGGTCCGGGCCTACTGCTCGCTCGGCCTGAGGCAGGACACCGATTTTTTTCTCTGGACGATCGCGCCGGAGCTGGCGGCGGCCCAGGGGTTGGCGCGGGCGTTGGTTCAAACCGGGCTGGGCCGTTATTGCCGGACCCCCCACAACTTCGTCGCGATGACCCGTCCCTCGCAGTACAATCCGGGCCACATCCCCGCCTTCGAGAAGGGGGAGGCGCCGCGCAAGTACCTGTTCCTCTACCCGTTCGTCAAGACGCGGGAGTGGTACCTGCTGCCGTTTGAGAAGCGCCGGCAGATCATGCGGGGGCACATGGACCAGGGGGAGCGGTACCCGATGGTCCGGCTCAACACCACCTATTCCTTCGGGCTGGGGGACCAGGATTTCGTCCTGGCCTTCGAGACCGATCAGCCGGAGGCGTTTGAGGACCTGGTCCAGCAGCTGCGCCAGACCGAATCCTCCCGCTACACCGTGCGGGACACCCCGTTCATTCTCGGGACTTTCTGCCCGACGCCAAAAGCCCTCGTGGAGGGGCTGGGGCTGGGATGACCCCGCCCCAGCCCCGGATCGTCGCCGAGCTGGGCCGGCCGGTTTATCTGGACGAGCCGTGGCACTCCCTCGGCGGCCGGATGATCCGGGAGGTGGTGTACGGCGCCACCGACGGGTTGGTCACTTCGCTGGGCTTCGTGATAGGCGTCTTCGGGGCTCTGGCCGATTCCCGCATCATCCTGATCACCGGGATCGCCGAGTGTGTCGCCGGGGCCCTCTCGATGGGCTGCTCCGCCTTCATCTCCTCCAAGTCCCAGCGGGAGTTCTTCCTGGCCGAAATCGAGCGGGAGCGCCGGGAGATCCGGGAGATGCCGGAAAAGGAGCGGGATGAGATCCGGAAGATCTACCGGGCCAAGGGGTTTGAAGGGGAGGATCTGGAGATGGTCGTGCGCCGGATCACCGCCGATCCAAAGGTCTGGCTGCGGGTCATGATGGAGGAAGAGTTGGGTCTGATCGTGGACAGCTTCGACAACCCCTGGGTGGTCGGAGGCGTCACCGCCGGCTCGTACGCTTCCGCGGCGTTCCTGCCGATCATTCCGTATCTTTTGATGCCGCCGGCCGGCGCCTATCTCTGGTCGGTCGGCGTCTCGATCGGGGTGCTGTTCCTGCTCGGGGCGGGGCGGACCTTCCTGACCAAGACCCCGCCGCTCAAAAGCGGCTTGGAGATGCTGCTGATCGGTCTGTTGGCCGCCGGAGTCGGATACGGGATCGGCCGGCTGGCTGGCCTGATTTAGCAGGATGCTGCTTTAAGCGGGCTCAAATTTAAGCGATTGACAATCCCAACCTGCCTTTGTATCATTTTACCTGCGTTTGTTGCCGGCCCCTTCGTCTAGTGGCCCAGGACGCTTGCTTCTCAGGCAAGAAACAGGGGTTCGATTCCCCTAGGGGCTACCAAGAAACGCAGAAAGGACATGATGACCTGTATCTATTGCCAGAAACAGTTTGAGCCGTCGAAATACCGCAAGACCAAGCAGAAGGCTTGCGGGGACCCGGCTTGTCAGAAGCGCCGCCAGCGGGACAACCTGTCCGCTTGGCAGGAGCGCAACCCCCTCTACTACCGGATCAAGCGAATGGATCCCGGATGGCGGGCCAAGGCGCGGGCCCGGGCCAAGCGGTGGCGGACCCGGCACAAGGACCGGATCCAGGCCTACCGCCAGCAGACGATGGAGCAGTACCGGATCTACATGCGGGAATACATGCGCCGCTACCGGGCCGCCGCCAAGACCAAGGGGGACCGGAAGGTCCAGGAGAGCGGGGTATGAAACCCGGCTCCCTTCGGCGCCTAAAAATTGCCTCCGTTTTGCTCAAGGGACTGGCGGTCCTCTCTGTCCTTCTGATGGCTGTTGGGGTGGTGGGGGTGATCGTCTCCGGGAATCCCAATGAGATTCCACTTCGGGAACTGCTCATCATGACCGGACTCAATGTCTGTGTCCCTTTTCTGATCAGCGCGCTTCTCTTCTATGCTTTGGGCGGGATCATCACCCTGCTCCTGACCCTCGAACGGAACAGCCGCTCCGCCGCCTGAACCGTCTGATACGGTTTATTCCCGGTTTCCTTGACTTTGCCGGGTCCTTCAAGTAAGCTCGCTTTCGTGAGATACGGTTTGTGAGACGGTTTATCTCTCTTTATGCATTGGCCTTGTGGGGAGTCCTTCTCTCCGCGGGGCCTTTTTTGTCTCCGGCTGTTTTTGCCTCGGAGGATCGAGTCACCTTGACCGGTATGGAGGCGGTGGCGACCCCAGAAGGAACCGCCATCGAGATCCGGGGGGACAGCCAGCTCCACTTTGTCACCTACTCGCTCCGGGACCCCGACCGGCTGGTCATTGACTGGGTGGATGCCCGGGTGGACAGCCCGCTCGAGGACGAAAAAGAGGTGTCGGTTGGGATGGTCCGCTCCTGGACGATCGCCCGCCGGGAGGAGGTGGAGCATTGGGATGAGGTGGATTCGGTGACCTTCTACCTGGATCAGCCGGTCGAACACCGGATCGAGGGGTTGGACGGGAAGCTGGTCCTGCAGCTTCGCCCCAAGCGGCTTCAGGAGTCATTCGGGGCCCAGGTCCTCCGTCCGGAGGGGGGACCCGGTCTTTCGGCGGTCGCCGGGACGGTGGACGGCGGCCCGGCCGGCGTCTGGCAGTTGGATCAGATTCTCCAGTGGGGGCTGGCCCGGAACCGGAATTTCAAGATCAGCCAGCAGGAGGTGGAGCTGGCCCAGATGAAGGTGCGGGAGGCCAAGCGGGCCCTGTTCCCGGCCGCCACGATCCGGACCAGTTGGACGGAAGGGACCGCCTCCCAGATCGACTTCAGGGAATTCTCGACCGGCCTGCAGTTGGAGCAGCCGCTGTATCACTCCGGCCGGCTGCGTCAGACCCATCAGCAGTCCCTCGTCAACCTGCAGGTCTCCGAGAAACGGCAGGCCAAGGTCAAGGCGGACGCCGCCTACGAGATCATCGAGGCCTACTATCAGTTTGTCGGGGCCCGGGCGGCGCTGGCGGCCCAGGAGTCGCTGGTGGCGGAGGCGGCCGATTTCCTCGGCAAGGCCCGGACCCGCTTCGATCGGGGCCTCCTGACCCGGCTGGAGCTTCTGAATGTGGAGTCCCAGGCAAATCAGGCGCAACTGCAGCGGGCGACCGCTGAGAACGACCTGATGCTGGCCCGGCTGGCCTTCTCCAAGGTCCTCCGGTTGGATCCCGCCGCCGGGTTGGATGTGCCGGCCGTCTTCCCGGAGGCCTCCGGCGCTTCGGAAATCCGCTTGCCCGAGGTGCTGACTCTGGCGGCCCAATACCGGCCTGACATCCAGGTCAACCATCTGCTGGTTCAGTTCCAGGAATATGAAGAGCGGATCGCCAAATTGAAGGGGAAACTGCGGGTGGATCTCTCCGGTTTTGTCGGAACCTCCGCCTCCGCCTTCGAGACCGAATCGCTGGATCCCCAGGAAGATTACTTCGTGGGGCTGCGGGCCACCAAGGATTGGGGGCCGAACGAGTCGGTGGTTTCGGTCACCGACACCCATACTTCGCCCCGGCTGGGGCAGACGACCCGGACCGATTCGATCGTCTATTCCGGGGAGTTGAACATCCTCAACAAACTGGATGCCCTCTCGGAGGTGAAACAGGCCGGGATCGACGCCGAAAAGGCCCGCCGGGACCTGGAGGAGGCCCGGGCCGAGGTCAAGAAGGAGAGCCATGAGGCGTTCCTGAGTTACGAGAAGGCCCAGCTGCAGCTGACCCATGCCCGGCAGAAGATTTCGTTTCGGGAGGAGCAGGTGAAGATCCTCAAGGCGCAGGCGGGTCTCAACGAGGCGCTGCCGTCCCAGGTGCTGGAGGCGATCGTCCAGTTGACTGATGAGCGGGTCGGCGAAGCGCAGGCCCTGACCAATCTTTATGTGGCCCTGGCAAAACTCAACAAGGCGGTCGGCCTGATGGGCCATTACCGGTAGAGGAGGCATTGATGAAGCGATTGGCGGGGATTCTGGTTTTTCTGACGGTCCTGGTCGCCGGGATCGCGGGGGTCTTCATCTGGCTTCCAAAGTTCCTGGAGGAGCCGTCGGTGGTCCGCCTTCCCCAGGGGGCTTCCGGCCCCGGCCGGGGGGCGGCGAGCGACCTGCCGGTTTCCGTCCGGACTTTCAAGGCCTCCCGGATCGAGTTCACCGACATCCTGCCGGTCATGGGGAGCGTTCGGGGGACCCGGGAGGTGGATCTGAAGTTCGAAACCGACGGGACGATCCGGGAGATGAACTTCCGGGAAGGGGACCTGGTCGCCAAGGGGGACACCCTGGCGGCGCTGGACGACCGGGAGGCCCGCTTGCGGGTGGATTACGCCGACTCGAAAGTGGAGACCGCGCTGGCCCAGTTGCGGTTGGCTGAACAGCGGCTCTCGGTCAACGAGGATCTCTTCTCGATCGGCGCGATCATCGAGGCCAAACTGCGGGAGGCGGAGATCGAGGCGGAGCAGGCCGAGACGCAGGTGGTCACCGCCCGCCGGGAACGGGCGCTGGCCGCCAATGAGCTGGGGAAGCTGGTTCTCCGGGCGCCGATGGACGGGGTGATCGGCACCCGGGAGGCGGAGGTCGGTGAGGTGGTCAACCCGCAGAAGATCGTCGCGACTCTGATCGAGATCAGCCAGGTGGATGTGGAGCTGGGGATCATCGAACGGGACATCGAGCGGATTCGGCTGGGCCAGCGGGTCAAGGTGCAGGTGGACTCCCTGCCGGCCACCCCGTTTGAGGGACGGATCGACAACCTGGCCCCTTTGATTGAGGGGAAGTCCCGGACCCTGACGGCCAAGGTCCGGGTGGCCAACCCGC
>PCVW01000023.1:0-16858 GCA_002787095.1 Candidatus Omnitrophica bacterium CG11_big_fil_rev_8_21_14_0_20_64_10
TCACCGCCGAGGAGCAGGAGGCCCGCCGCTTCGATCATGTGAACAACGAGTTCACCAAGGCGAACATCCGGACCGTCAAGCGGCAGGAGGCGCTTGGCGGACTGACCGAGGTGATCGGGGTCGCCGGCGTGATGGCCTTCGTCGCCGTCGGAGCCCGGGCGGTCTTCATCGAACAGACGATGACCCCTGGGATGCTGGTCCTCTTCATGGCGGCGATGGTTTCTTTGCTGCCGGCCTTCAAGAAGATCAGCAAAATCTACGGCATCCATCAGCAGGCCCTCTCAGCCGCCAAGCGGGTCACCGGAATTCTGGGGACTCCCCCCTCGGTGCCGGAGTCGGCCGGCGGGGCCGCGCTGCCCCGGTTTGAGCGGGAGATCCGGTTCGAAGGGGTCGGTTTTCATTATCCGGCCGTTCGGGTCGGTGAGCCGGAGCGCCCGGTTCTGACCGGGATTGACCTGACGGTTCGGGCCGGGGAGGTGGTGGCCCTGGTGGGGTCCAGCGGGGCGGGAAAGACCACCCTCCTCAACCTGCTGCCCCGTTTTTACGACCCGACCGCCGGCCGGATCCTGCTGGACGGGGCGGACCTCAGGACGGTTTCCCTGGATTCCCTGCGCCGGCAGGTGGCGCTGGTGACTCAGGACCCTTTCCTGTTCCACGCGACGATTCGGGAGAACATCTCGTTCGGCAGCGGCGCCGCTTCGGAAGGAAAGGTGGCGGCGGCCGCCCAGGCGGCCAATGCCGACCCCTTCATCCGCCGGCTGCCGGCCGGCTACGACACGGTGGTGGGGGAGCGGGGTGCCCGCTTGTCGGGGGGGGAGCGCCAGCGGGTCTCGATCGCCCGGGCGATTCTCAAGGACGCTCCGATCCTGCTGCTGGATGAGCCGACCTCCCAGTTGGACTCCGAGTCGGAGGCGCTCGTGCAGGAGGCGCTGGACCGGCTGATGGCCGGCCGGACCGTTTTCGTGATCTCCCACCGGCTCTCCACGATCCGGTCGGCCGACCGGATCATCGTGCTGGAGGGGGGGCGGATCGCCGCGGAGGGGACCCACGACGACCTGCTGAAGCGCTCCCCCCTGTACCGGCGCCTTTATGAATTACAGGTTGCGCTCTAGACAAATTCTGATATAATCGCCGTTTATGATGATCGATCCTTTGATCAAGGACCTTCTGGAAGCCGGCGTTCACTTCGGTCACCAGACCCACCGCTGGAACCCCAAGATGAAGCGGTTCATCTTCGGGGAGAAGAACGGTATTTACCTGGTGGATCTGCAAAAGACGGCCGAAGGGCTGACCGCCGCCCAGGACTTCCTCCGCGCCACGGCGGCGCAGGGGGGCGGCATCCTTTTTGTCGGCACCAAGCGCCAGGCCCAGCCGATCATCGAGGAGCAGGCCCGCCGCGGCGGCCAGTTCTTCGTCAACCTCCGCTGGCTCGGCGGGTTCCTTACCAACTTCGAGACGATCCTCAAGTCGGTCCACCGGATGCAGACGATCCGGCGTTGGCGGGAAGACGGCACGATGGGCCGCATGAAGAAGAAGGAAGTGGCCGCCCGCGAGAAGGAGTTGGAGAAACTGGAGAAGGTCCTGCGGGGGATCGAGGAGATGACCCGCCTGCCGAAGGCGGTGGTCGTGGTGGACGCCAAGCGGGAGGATACCGCGGTGAAGGAAGCCACCCGCCTCGGCATCCCGATCGTCGCCCTGGCCGACACCAACTGCGACCCCGATCCGATCCGCTACGTCATCCCCGGTAACGACGACGCGATCCGCTCGATCCAATTGGTTCTTTCTAAACTGGTGGACGCGATCCTGGAAGGGCGCCGGGAGTATCTGACCCGCCAGGAGGCGGAGGAGCGGGAGAAGGCTCGCCGCAAGAAAGCCGCTGAGGACAAGGCGGTCGCGGAAGAGAAGGCGGCGGCTGCCCGGAAACAGCAGGCCCCGGCCGCCCCCAAGGCCGAAGGGGCCCCCACCCTGGTGGACGACGAGCTGGAATCGGTGATTCCCGCTTCCAAGAAGGAGGAGGCGGAGAAGGAGGAGCACCGGGACAAGGCTTCCCGGCTCCCGAAGGCCAAGCCTCCCGTCAAATCCGACAAGAAAGAGCAGGGGGGGGAATGACGGTGGCTTCCCCGAAAGAGCAGGTTTCCACGGAACAGATCAAGGCCCTCCGGGGCAAGACGGGCGCCGGCGTGATGGAGTGCAAGCGGGCGCTGGCCCAGGCCAAGGGGGACCCCGCCGAGGCGGAGAAGATCCTGCGGGAAAAGGGAGCCAGTCTGGCGGCTGAGAAGGCCGGCCGGACCGCTGGCCAGGGGCTGGTCGGTTCCTACATCCATGCCGGCCGGATCGGCGTCCTGGTGGAGGTCAACTGCGAGAGCGACTTTGTCGCCCGCAACGAGGACTTCAAGCGCTTTGTGCACGACATCTGCCTTCAGGTCGCTTCGATGAACCCCCGCTATGTGAACCGGGAGGATGTTCCCGAGGAAGACATCGGCCGGGAGCTGGAGCACCTGCAGGAGGAGCTGGCGCAGGTGGACAGCGAGGTGGCCCCGGCGATGCAGCAGTCCCATATGGAGAACTTCTACAAGGAACGGGTCCTGATGGACCAGTCCTTCGTCAAGGATCCCGGCAAGACGGTTCGGGACCTTTTGCATGAAACGGTGGCCGCGATCCGGGAGAACATCGTGATTCGCCGCTTCGTCCGGATGACGCTGGGCGACACCGTCGAGTCCAACCGCTCCGCCGTTTCCTGAGGCTCCCGGCGATGGCCGCCCGCCGACCCCGCTCCACCGGCCGCAAGAACCGAACGACCCCCCAGTACCGCCGTGTCCTGCTGAAACTCAGCGGCGAAGTCCTGCAGTCCCCCCATGACAGTCTGGATCCCCGGACCGCCCATGACTTGGCGGTCCAGATCCAGGAAGTCCGGGAGATGGGAGTCGAGGTGGGGATTGTCATCGGCGGGGGGAACATCTTCCGGGGGACCGGCGTCACCGCCGACACCCACGGCATTGACCGGACCACCGCCGACTACATGGGGATGCTGGCGACTGTGATCAACGCCCTGGCCCTGCAGGACGCCCTGGAGAAAGTCGGCTGCATGACCCGGGTGCAGACCGCGATCCAGATGGCGCAGCTGGCCGAGCCGTATATCCGCCGCCGGGCGATCCGCCACTTGGAGAAGGGGCGGGTCGTGATCTTCGCCGGCGGCACTGGGAACCCCTACTTTTCCACCGACACCGCCGCGGCCCTGCGAGCGACCGAGATTGACGCCCAGGCGATCCTGAAGGCGACCAAGGTGGACGGCGTTTACTCCGCCGATCCCAAGCGGGAGAAAAAAGCCATCCGCTACAAGCGCCTCTCCCACATGGAGGTGCTGCGCAAGGGGCTCAAGGTCATGGACGCGACGGCCGTCTCCCTCTGTATGGACAACAACCTGGCGATCATCGTGTTCGACATGTCCTGCAAGGGGAACATCAAACGGGTCGTGCTCGGGGAAGAGATCGGCACCCGGGTCGGATGAAGGAGGAATCCCATGGCTGAAGAAACCAAGACGCTGCGGTCGATCGCCGAGGTGATCAAGGACACCGAGTCCAAGATGCATAAGGCGCTGGAGGCGATGGTGCGGGAGTTCGGAACGATTCGGACCGGCCGGGCCAGCCCCGCGCTTGTCGAAGGGGTCCGGGTGGATTACTATGGCACCCCGACGCCGCTGAAGCAGCTGGCCAACATCTCCACGCCGGAGCCCAAGCTCCTGCTGATCCAGCCCTGGGACCTCAACGCGCTCCAGGAAGTGGAGAAGGGGATCGCCATGGCGGACCTGGGGCTGACCCCGATGAACGACGGCAAGGTGATCCGGATCCCGATCCCGGAGCTTTCCACTGAGCGCCGCAAGGAGATGATCAAGCAGGTCCACAAGCAGGCGGAGGAGGGGCGGGTCTCGATCCGGACCGTCCGCCACGGCGCCAAGGAACTGATCGAGAAGCTTCACAAGGATAAAACGATCACCGAGGACGCCAAGTTCGACGGCCTGGACCGCCTGCAGAAGCTGACCGATCAGATCCAGAAGAAGGTGGAGGAGACGCTCAAGGCCAAGGAGGCGGAGCTCACCGTCGTCTGACTGGCGGAACCGCCGCCCGCCCCGCGCTTCCTCGGCTCAGCCCTCCGAATGGTCATCTGACGGTTTCGCTCCGCTGGGTTGCTTTGTCCGCCTTGAATTCAACGAAATTCTGTGCTACACTTCGTACGAAGGAGGTGATAACTTATGGGAATTCACATTTTGCCCAGCTCCGAGGTCCGAGATCACATGTCGAAGATCATCAAGCAGGTCTCGAAGGAGGGCTCTTCCTGCTTCATCACCCAGTATGGCCGGGCCGAAGCGGTCCTGATGAGCGTGGAACGGTTCAGCGAGTTGATGAGTCTGGTTGAGGACGCCCTAGACGAGAAGGATGAGTTGTTGGCTTTGCGGGTCGAGGAAGCCCGCCGCGGCTACAAGAAGGGGGGCGGGACGAAATTTGAAGTATAGCGTTTACTGGGCCGGCGGTAAGGCCCGGAAGTTTTACGAGGGGCTTTCTCCGCTGGTTCGTTCCCGCGTCGCCGAAGCCATCCAGTCGCTGGCCGACCAGCCCCGTCCGCCGGGCGTCAAGAAGCTGTCCGGGAAGCTCACGGGAGTTTGGCGGATCCGGATCGGCGATTACCGGCTCCTCTATGACATTGACGACAAAGCCGGAAAAGTTGTCCTGCTGAATCTGGATCACCGCCGGCAGATCTACCGCTGAAGATCGGTTGAGTTAATAGAAGTCAATACCTAAGTTATTTATTATTGACAGGCCTGTTTTTCCTGTTTAAAATGGCCGGTGCCGTGAGAAAGTGTGTCTGTACTCCCCGATGGCTTTCTGTGGGGCTGGCGGTGGCTCTCCTGTTGTCTCCGGCCCCTTCCTACGCTTTGCGCCAGCAGGCCGGCCTGGAATCCACCACTCAGCCCCAACTCGTTCAAGCGTTGCTCAATCCGATCACTTCTCCTGTGGCTCAGCCGTTGAGCCCCGCTTCCGCCGCCGGGCTGGAGGGGGATTCGGCGCGCGGGCTGATCGCCGGGCTCCCAGACGCCCTCAATCAAAAACTCCAGGCCGCCGGCATCCGGAACAAGACTGATCTTCGAAGGAATTATTCCGTCGAGCAGTTGGCGGATGAGGTTCCGGGTTTGACTTTCGAGGAGGCGGTGGCTGTCTATGACGCCGTCCGGGACGGCCCCTCGGGAACGGGGATGCGGGCGGCCCCTTCCGATCCTGATCGGTATGAGGGATCGGTTGTCTCCCTCAATTTTGGAGATCTTGCTCGAAAAATTCAAGCCTCCTATCTGCGTGCTCTTCGGGACAACGGTTATTTTACGATCGAACAGCTGGTTCGGGCCAGTCGTCAGGAAGTCGCCTCCCTGAAGGGCCGCAACGCCCGTTTTGCCCTCGGTGACCAGGGGGCCCATCGGATCCAAGCGGCGTTGTGGGCTCAGGGGAGGGGTTTTCGCTCTCCTGAAATTCAGCCGGAGAATCTGCCGCCGTACACCCCCTCCATCGAGGAGCTGAGGCGGACCCGCTTTGGGCCGGCGGAGGTTCCGCAGACCTTGACCCACGCGGTCGGGGCCTATACGGTGACGACCACTTTCACAACGACCGGGCGGCCCATCGATGGGAATTTTGAAACCACCCACGCGGAGACCACCATCTCGGAAAGCCGAACCCGGCATCAGCACACCTATGAACATCCCAATCCGGATTGGCGGCGGGCGCAGGTTTTGCATGCCGCCGTCGTCAGCCAGCTTATCGGCGCGCAGGAATCCGGGGTGCTGGATCTGCCGCAGGTTCCCCAAATGCTGATTAGCCTGGAGCCGATTTTCCTGGCGCCGCTTGCCGTCGCCGGGCAGTCTGCCGGGCTGGAGGGAGCGGGGCAGGCCTGGGTTTCAACCCAGATCTTGCACGCGTATGGAGAGTCTAGTAGAGCGGCTGAAACAGCCGTCTCCACCCAGACAACCTCTGATTTTCTGATCCAGGTCCGGTATCCTCAGCTCCAGTATTCTCAGCCTCCTTTCGGCCGGCAGGCCATCAAGCTTGATTGGGCCCCCGATTGGTTCCTGGTTCATGTGGGAGAGGGAAGCCAATTGGAGGTCCGAACGCGTCCCGAAGGGTTTTCGCTCCCGCCGGATTCCCATTGGGGGGCTCAACCCGGGACCGTCATTTCCCGCATCTCCGACCGGCCGCAGCTTTCCAGTTCGGGGAATGCCCTGATCGCGGGGGAGATTACCCTTTCCCCGACGGCGGAGGGCCGCCTGCGGGCCGAATGGGATCCGGCAAAGGATTCCTTCCATACTCTGCAGGCCTGGCCGGTCTTCTATTTTAATCAACAGCAGGCGTTGGATAGCCCGATCAACTGGAATTCAATGACGGTTGAGGAATACGTGACTTGGCTGTTCGATCATGCCATGGCCCGGGCCAGGCTCCGGAGCGCCGACTGGCTGGTGATCCAGGTGGGGGGCAAGGAATACCCCTACAGGGTGAACCGGGCGTTGACGGCCAGGTTGGTCAGTGCATCAACAGGGGCTGAGGTTACCCGCTCCATCAATATCCTGGTTGATTTGGAGGAGCAGGGGATTGCTCCGGACGCGCCGGCTCGGGGGCATCTCTGGCCGGGCTTCGCCGCCTCCCGACAGTGGAGGGGGGGTATTGCCTATGCGGTTCCGATCGATCTGATCGGGAGCACGACTGCGTCGCAGCCATCCGCCGGCGGGCTGGAGGGGGCCGGTCAGGCGCGGGAGCGGCTGCGGGGGCTGGAGCTGCCGTCGGCCCGGGTGACTCAATCCGGGGTCGGCCTGGTCGCCTCCGGGCTGGAGGATGCCTGGCCCCTCTCCTTTGGTGCGGCCCTGAACAACCGGGCGCCGGTGGCCTTCGTGGTGCGGGATGAGCGGCAAGCGGCCGGGCTGGCGGCATTGGGGGTGACCGCTCCCAATATCTTCCAAGTCAGCGATTATGCTGATCCGGCGGCCGCTTTCAGCGCCGCCGACGACTACCTGGGGCGGGGCCTCGGGGTCCGGCCGGTCCGGCTCTCCCGGACCCCATCGGATGGAGCGGCCGCCTATTTTGCCGCCCTGTTCGGGGTGGAGCTCAACCAGCAGGCCGCCACCGGCTTGGAAGCGGCGGTGGGTGCCGCCCAGCATTTCCTCTCCCAGTTGTAACTTTCCTCGGCTGCAATTCCAGGTATTTGCCGCGTATTCTTTTGGAGGATATATTGATTTATATTCAATAATTTAGTAGAATGAATCATATGGAAACGCACGGGAGATTCTATGCCGGCAAACTGATGGACTTGGCCAACCTGGCCGCGGCGACACTCGTTTTCGGCCAGATGCTGACGGGGAAGATTATTTGGCCTCCGCTTTGGATTGGAGGCGTGTTCTTTTTTATGTGTGTTGTGATAAGCTACTGGTTGCGACAAGGAGACAGATAAACGATGGACGGCGCCAGTCTTTTCTTGATTCTGTTGATGGGGATTATCCTGGGGCTTTTTTTCTGGTACCAGCATCACCAGAAACCCCACCACAAATCTCACCATCGCTGATTTTTAATACCCGCAGGTCTTCGCCACGGCAAATCTTCCCCTGAAATCTTCCGCAACCCGCTAAAATAGAAGAAACCGGAGCGTTTTTGGGCCGATAGCTCATCAGGTAGAGCGACGGACTTTTAATCCGTTGAGCCAGGTTCGAGTCCTGGTCGGCCCACTCCTCCCCCCAATCCTTTGTCGCTGGCCTCCTTTTCTGTCATAATAGCCCCCATGCTGGACCCCAAGCTGATTCGAGAAGAGCCGGACCGGGTCCGGAAGGGCCTGGCGGCCCGCGCCGCCCGGGTCGATCTGGACGGGCTGATTGCCTTGGACCGCCGCTTCCGGGAGAAAACCCAGGCGCTGGAGGCGCTGCGCTACCGGAAGCGGACCGCCTCCGACGCGGTGGGGCGGGGGAAGCGCTCCGGGGAGGAGGTCTCCGGGAAGCTGGCCGATCTGAAGAAGCTCTCCGAGGAGGAGAAGGCCCTGGCCGCTGAGGCGGCCGCCCTGGAGCAGGAGGTCAGGGCCCGCTGTCTGGAGATCCCCAACCTGCCGCACGATTCCATCCCGGTTGGTCCCCCCAAAGCCAACCGGGTGGAGCGGACCTGGGGGACCCCCCGCAAGTTCGACTTTAAACCGCTCGACCACATGGCCCTCACCGACAAGCTGGGCTTGGTGGACTTCGCCCGGGCCGCCAAGATCTCCGGGGCCCATTTCCTTCTCTTCACCGGGCTGGGAGCCCGGCTGGAGCGGGGGCTGATCAACTTCATGCTGGACCTGCATACCCAACAGCACGGCTACCGGGAGATCTGGCCCCCTTATCTGGTCAACCGGGCGGCGATGACCGGCACCGGCCAGTTGCCGAAGATGGAAGCCGACATGTACCGCCTGGCTGAGGACGACCTCTTTTTGATCCCGACTGCCGAGGTGCCGGTGACCAACATCTACGCCGGGGAGATCCTGGAGGCCGGGGCCCTGCCGGTCCGGATGGCCGCCTTCACCGGCTGCTTCCGTCGGGAAGCCGGCTCCTATGGGCGGGAGACCCGCGGCATGACCCGGGTCCACCAGTTCGACAAGGTGGAGATGGTCCAGCTGGTGGAGCCGGAGCGCTCGTACGAGGTGCTGGAAGAGCTGGTGGGACATGCCGAGCGGGTGCTGCAGCTGCTGGAAATCCCGTACCGGGTGGTCTGCCTGGCCAGTCAGGACATCTCCTTTTCGGCCGCCAAGTGCTACGACATTGAGGCTTGGTCTCCTGCGACCGACGGCTGGCTGGAGGTCTCCAGCTGCAGCAATTTCGAGGATTTTCAGGCCCGGCGGGCCCAGATCCGGTTCCGGGACAAGCAGAAGAAGGTCCGGCTGGTCCATACCCTGAACGGCTCCGGTGTGGCGCTGGCCCGGACGGTGATCGCCCTTCTGGAGAACCACCAGAACGCCGACGGGACGGTCCAGCTCCCGAAGGCGCTGCGGCCGTACCTGGGAGGGTTGGACCGGCTCACGCCGGACACCGCATGACCGGCCGAATCGCCTCTCTCCTGTTCGGTTTTCTCTTCATCCCGGTCCATATCGCCTACACGATCGCCTTTACCCATCAGCTTCTTCGGGTCCACGGCACGCAGCAGGCGGAGTTGTTCATGCTGCTGGGGGTGACCGGGTATCTGGCCTGGCATGTGCTGCTGTTCGAGCCCTCCCGGCTGTATGTCTTCGGGCATGAGGCGATCCACGCGATCATGGTTTGGGTGACCGGCGGGGCGGTCAAGGAGTTCAAGGCGGACGCCAAGCAGGGTTCGGTCAAGCACAAGGGGGGCGCCAGCGGCCCGGTGGCTTTGGCGCCGTATGTGGTGCCGTTCTACTCGATCCTGCTGGCGTTGGGCTATGCCTTCGCCGGGATGTTCACCAATGTGGCCGCCTGGGTGAAGTGGTTCTTCTTCGGCCTGGGGTTCACCCTGACGTTTCATTTGGTCTTCACGGTCAAGGTGCTTAAGGAGAAACAGTCGGACCTGGAGGTCTGGGGGCGGCTGATCAGCCTGGGGTTGATCTATTGGGGCAACCTGTCCATCATCGTGCTGGTGATGGCGCTGGTGGCGCCGGAGATCGAGATCTTGGGCTACCTGCGGGAGGGGGGGGAGCGGACGGTGGCCCTCTACCAGCTCATCCTGAACCAGCTTTTCTCGCTGTAGCGCCTTTGTTGGAGGGGTGGCAGAGTGGCTGATTGCGGCGGTCTTGAAAACCGCTAGGCCGAAAGGCCTCGGGGGTTCGAATCCTCCCCCCTCCGTAAACTTGAATCATCGGTGGGCAGGATTCCGAGAAAAGGACATTCCATGTTTGAGAAGCTGAAACTGATCCAGAAGCTGATGAAGGACCCTGGCGCTCGGGAGTTGCTCAGCCATCCCAAGGTGGTCAAGGTTCTGCAGGACCCGGAGGTTCAGAAGGCAGTCAAAGCGGAGAACACCGGCGCCTTGATCGGCCACCCCAAGATGATGGCCCTGATGCAGGACCCGGAACTGCGGGAACTGATCCAGAAGGTGGATTTTTCCTCCCTGCTGTAATCCCTTGAAGCGGCTGATCATCTACGACCTCGACGGCACGCTGGCTGATACCGGCGCCGACATCATCCAGGCGGCCGGGATCATGCTGGAGAAGATGGGGCTGCCCCGGCTCTCGGACCGGGAGATTCTCAACTATGTGGGCCGGGGAGTCCGGGCGCTGGTGGCCGACTGCCTGGGAGCCGATCAGACCGAGCGGATCGAGGAGGGGATGCGGATCTACCGGACCACCTATGCCGAGCACATGCTGGACAACACCGCCCTCTATCCGGGGGTGCCGAAGGTGCTGGAGCATTTCAAGGAACGCCGGCAGATGGTGCTGACCAACAAGCCGAACCCCTATTCCGCCGAGATCCTCAAGGGGCTGGGGGTGGCGGATTACTTCTACCGGATCGTGGCGGGGGCCGAGGAGTTTCCGAAGAAGCCCGACCCAGCAGGGCTGAAGGCCGTGATGGTCGGGGAAGGGGCCGGCCCGGCCGAGACCCTTTACATCGGGGACAGCCCCGTGGATGTGGAGACCGCCCGGGGGGCGGGGCTGACGGATGTCATCGTCGTGGATCACGGCTACGGGGTGGCGGCTGATTTTGAGAGCTGGCCGCCCGACCATTTCGTGCCGAGTTGGGGGGACCTGCTGGCATTGGTCCGCCGGCAGGGGTGGTGAGCCGGGGCTAGGAACCGCCCAAAAATTAAGTTATCATAAACAGTTCCGGAGAGATGGCAGAGTGGCTGAATGCGGCGCTCTCGAAAAGCGTTAGGCCGAAAGGCCTCGGGGGTTCGAATCCTCCTCTCTCCGTGAGCTTGGACCGGGATGCCCTTGTATGAGTTCATCATATGTGATACACTTATTTTGAGGAGGCAATTCTATGGCCACCAAGCAGCCGCGTTTGAATGTTGTTCTGGAGCCGTCCACCTATGGAAGCATTCGGAGTCTTTCCAAGCGGGAGGGGCTTTCGATGTCTCTGGTCGCGCGGGACCTGATCCGCGAGGCCCTTTGCCTGTACGAGGATGCCTTTTGGTCTAAAGAAGCGCAGAAGCGGGAGAAGACCTTTTCAAAGCGAAAGGCCCTCAAGCACGAGCAGATCTGGGCTTAACCGGGCGTGGTCATTTGGAGGCCCCCTTTTGAGCTGCTCTACCATCCGGATGTTTCGCGCCGGGACCTGCGAAGGATTTCCTCGGAAGCGAAGCGCCGGATCAAGCGGGCGATTGAGGAAAAGCTCGCGTTTGCGCCCGAACAGTTTGGGGATCCGCTGCGGCGCACCCTCCAGGGGTATTGGAAGCTCCGGGTGGGGGATTATCGGGTCATCTATAAAGTCCGGGGAAAACAGGTCATAATCTTCCGGGTGGGTCATCGCCGGGAGATCTATCAAAAGGATCCCGGAAGCCGTTGAAAGGAGCGTGATGTTTTTCCGTCGTTTGCTGGTGATTTCCTTGCTGGTGGCGGTGCCATTGGGCCTGGTGCTGGCCAACGCTCCGGAGCATTTCTACAACGATCCGGACAACTTGCACCCGGACCCGGACTATGTGCCGGGGGAGTATCCGCTGGCCGATGTCTACAACGCCCAAGCGGTCTACCGGCAGCGGCGTGGGGAACTGGCGGCTCAGCGGTTGGCGGCCGGGTCCGACGCGCTGGCCACGCAGGGACTCGGAGAGTTAACCTTCAGCAGCATTAAGAATGAGTCGGCCGATGTACTGGGGTACTTCCGGGAGTATTTGGGGGTGGTCCGGTTGGAACAGGGGCGGCCGGCGGGGGTCACCCTGGTGATTGATGTCAATTCGCTCGACACCGCCATTCCGGGCCGGAACAACCGGATCTTGAACCTGCTGCTGGAAAGCTATGAGCCGGCCGGGGCCTTTTCAGAGGTGATGCTGGACCGTTTGGAGGGCAAGTTTCCCGCTTGGTCCGAGTGGCCGGAAGGGGCGGTCCATTCGGTGATTGGGAAGGGGACGGTCCGTTTGAACGGCGTGACTCGGCCGATTGAAGCCCGGTTGGAAGCGGTCCGGGAGAAGGGGTTTTTGAAGGTCCGGATCCTTGAGCCGGTGGAGTTGCGGCTGTCGGACTTTGGTTTCAGAGAGCGGATCTACACCTTGATGCAGGCGTGCAATCACAAGTCCATTTCCAACGCCGTGGAAATTTCCGCGGAACTTTACCTGAAATAGGAGGCAGTATGGCACGATCGACGAAGCGTCCGATGATCACGCTGGAGAGCAGTGAGAGCAGTCATGTCTATCACACCCACAAGAACAAGAGCAACACGCCTGAGCGGCTCACGATGCGCAAGTACGATCCGACGCTGCGCAAGCATGTGACCTACAAGGAAAAGAAGTAGCTTTCATCGGGAGAGGTGTCGGAGCGGTTGAACGAACGCGACTGGAAATCGCGTAGGTTCCGAAAGGGGCCTCCAGGGTTCGAATCCCTGCCTCTCCGTGAGCTTAAGTTGTTGTGGCAGGGATTTGAAGGGAGCCCCGAAGGGGGTGGAGGGCGCCGAATCCCTGCCTCTCCGTTTGACTGAGGTGACCGATGGCGAAGGACCACAGTTTTGACATTGTTTCCAAGACCGACCTGCAGGAGCTCCAGAACGCCCTGTCCCAGGCCCGCAAGGAGATCGCCAACCGCTTCGACTTCAAGGGGAGCTCCGCGGCGATCGAGTTCCTGGAGGAGCCGCCGGCGGTCAAGCTGACCGCCGATCATTCGATGCAGCTCAAATCGGTGATGGATGTGCTGGACGGCAAGCTGGTCAAGCGGGGGGTGGCGTTGAAGGCCTTCTCCTGGAAGGAACCAGAGCAGCTGCCCAGCGGCTCCATGAAGCAGCAGGGGACGCTGCAGCAGGGGATCGCCTCCGAGAAGGCCCGGGAGATCGTCAAGGAGATCAAGGGGCTTGGCTTGAAGGTGCAGCCCAGGATTGATGGGGACGCGGTGCGGGTCTCCGGCAAGCAGCTGGACGACCTGCAGGTGGTGATCACGGCGTTGAAGGGAAAGGACTTCGGGATCCCCCTGCAGTTTGAGAATTACCGCTGATTTTCTCCCTCTTTAGCAAGCTTTATCAAGTATACTCGCTCTTGATGCATTCCCGCGCCGTGAAAGGACTTCTGGCTGCAATCCTCCTGGCGTCCGCCGCCGGCTGGGCTTGGGCGGAGACGCTGGAGATGGTGACCTACTACCCCTCGGCCAATGAGATCGCCTCCGACGGCATCTTCGACCGCCTGCATGCCAACCGTTTCACGATCGGACCGACCTACCATCCCTCCCAGCTGCCGGATGCCGATGTGCCGATGGGAGCCGTTCTGGTGGAAGACCGGGTCGGGATCGGGACCACCCTGCCGCAGGAGCGTCTGCACCTGACCGGGAACCTCCGGCTGCCGGCCACGACAGCCGCCGGCGGCCTGCCGGTCGGGGGGGCCATTCTGGCCGGCCCGGACACGGCGCTGCATGGTTTTGGGGCCGGCAATTTCTTCGCCGGCTTGCGGGCCGGCAATGTCACGCTGACCGGCCAGAGCAACACCGGGGTCGGTTTTGAAGTCCTGAACGGGTTGGCCTCCAGCTCCTACAACACTGCCGCCGGCTACCAGGCCCTCGGGAACAATCAGTCCGGGGACCGGAATGTCGCCGCCGGCTACCAGGCCCTTCTGGCCAATCTCATCAGCGACAACAACACCGCGGTCGGTTTCACCGCGCTGACCGGCAATACCGGCTCCGGCAACACCGCCGCGGGGTTTGAAGTCATGCTGCTCAACCAGGATGGCAACTCGAACACCGCTTTCGGTATGGGGGCGCTGGACAGCAACACGACCGGCTCCGGCAACACCGTATTCGGCAAATTGGCCTTCGAGCAGAGCGCCGCGCGGGACAGCACCACCGCGATCGGCAAGGAAGCGCTGGGGCGCAATGACGGGGCCGAGAACACGGCGGTCGGGTACCGGGCCGGTTTCAGCGCCGCCGGCGGCGGGCACCTCCTCCTGGGGGCGCTGGCCGGCCTGTATGAGACCGGCTCCAACCGGCTTTACATTGACAACAGTGGCGTCGCCAGCCCGCTGATCTACGGGGATTTTTCCGGGGGGCTGGCGGCGGTCAACGGCAACCTGACGCTTGGCGAGATGACTCCCCCGGGCACCGCCCCCAACGGGGAAACCACCGGGAATGTCAGCGTCAACGACGCCTACCTGCGTTCCATCGGCCAGTGGGCCAGCCAGATCTCCAGCGGCGGCTCGGGCGATTACCCCATGTGGGGGGATTACATCGGCACCGGCGCGGCCGTCCGGACCTTTGACCTGGGCTTTCAGCCGGCCCAGGTGACGATCATGGTGATGTTCTTCAGTTCGCCTCCCCAGATGCTGGGGGAGCGTTTCGAGAAAGCCGGTGTCGGGGCTTCCTTCCTCAATCACGCGGACAACGACCCCGGGATTGTGATCCTCCCCAATGGGTTCCAGATCCTCAAGCCGGCGGTCGGGGCGAGCACTTCCAATTGGTTCAATTATTCGGGGGGCTGGTACCACTTTATCGTGCACAAGGGGCCGATTCGTGAGTACTGAGCGAAGGGGCACGCGGCGGCTCCGCTGGCTGATGGCCGGGCTGATCCTGCTGGGGACCGCCGGCGCGGTCCGGTCGGAGACCCTGCGTTTCCCGGTCTATTTCCTGGCGCCGGGCAGCGGCAGCGGCGACTTTGACCGGATTCACGCCGACCGGGCCACGATCGGCAGCGCGTATCATCCCGATACGGTGCCGAACGCCGATGTGCCGGCCGGCCGGCTTTTCGTGGAGAGCCGCATCGGGGTGGGGACGACCAATCCGCAGGAGCAGCTGGAATTGACCGGCAATCTGCGGCTGCCGCTGACCGAGGCGGCCACCGGGAGCCCGGTGGGGCGGATCCTGATGGATGGGGAGCGGTTCTTTCACGCGCCGGTCACCGATACCCATCTGGGGGTGGAGGCCGGCACCAGCAGCTTCTGGACCAACATCGACCAGACCGCCGTTGGTTTCGACGCCCTGCTGCATAACCCGGCTCAGCGGAGCGTCGCGGTGGGGGCCGGGGCCCTGACCGCCGGTGGGACCGCCGATCTTGCGTTCGCCACCCATTTCGCGGAAGTGGCCGTCGGTTTTCAGGCGATGGGGGCCGGCATCAGCGGCAACAGCAATGTCGCGGTCGGGCACACCGCTCTGCTGAACAACAGCGTCGGCCCGTCGGTGCTGCAGCCGACCCACAACACCGCGGTGGGAAGCGGGGCCCTCCGGGATAACCTCGGCGGCGCCTCCAACGCGGCGCTGGGGGCCGAAGCGTTGGCCGGCAACACGACCGGATCGGATAACACCGGCTTGGGGGCGCAGGCCCTGCGGTTGACGGCAGGAGGCGGCCGGAACACGGCGGCGGGGGCGGCGGCCCTTCGCCGGACGACCGGCTCCGACAATGTCGCGGTGGGTTTTGAGGCCGGCACCAGCGCCGATGGCGGCGGCAATGTCTTTCTGGGGCACCCGGCGGGCCGCGCGGAGATCGGCTCCAACAAGCTGTACATCGCCAACAGCAGCACGGCGACCCCCCTGATTTACGGCGACTTCGCCTCCGATTTCGTGGCGGTGAACAACGACCTGAGCTTGGGAGCGATGACTGCCCCGGGGACCGCTCCCAACGGCCAGCCGGGGAACCTCGATACCAACGACATCTACCTGGACTCGACGAGTCAGTGGGTCAGTGAAGGAGGCGGGGGCGGCGGCGGGCCGGGACACCCTCCGATCCTGGGGACCTATGTCGGGATCGGAACGACCCCCAAGACGATTGCCTTGGCTGACTTTGATCCCGACGGCGTCGGCTACATTTCGATCTCCGCTGTGGGGACCCCCTTCGCTGAGAAGTTCAGCGGCCAGCCCGGGGGATTCGGGTTTGCCGACCACAGCTATGCCGATATCGGCCTCCAGATCTCCGGCTCGGTCCTGACGATCACCCAGAATACGACCGGCCAGCTCAATGTTGCGGGCCGGCGCTACTACTTCATCGCCTACAGCGGCCCGGTGGAGGACGCGACATGGTGAGGGGCCGGTGGGGGGTGATGGGGTTGATGGGCGGAGTTCTCCTGCTGGGAATGGCGGGCGGGGCATCGGCCGACAGCTTGGAGTTTGTTTCCTACTACCCGGTCGCGGAGGCGGCCGGCGGCTCCAGTTTTGACCGGCTGCATGCCGGGCGGGCGACCATCGGGTCGAATTACAGTCCTGATCTGGTGCCGGACGCTTCGGTGCCCAATGGGATGCTTTTCGTGGAGGGGCGCCTGGGGATTGGGACGGCTGATCCGCGGGAACAGGTCCATCTGGCGGCGCCGGGCCATTTGGCGCTGCCGGCGACCGCCGCCGACGGAACCGCCGGCCTGATTCTGATGGATGGGGAAAGCTTCCTGCAGGCGATCGGCCGGACCAACCTCTTCGCGGGGGTCGGGGCCGGGAACCTGGGGATCACCGGCGGGTACAACACCGGCGTTGGTTTCGAATCCCTTTCGGCCGACACCGACGGCTCCGAGAACACGGCGTTCGGCATGCAGGCGATGGTTGCCAACCTGACCGGCCACCGCAACACCGCGATGGGAGCCGGGGCCCTTTCCGAGAATGAGTCCGGCAACGACAACACTGCGGTCGGTTTCCAGGCCCTTTGGCAGAACCAGGGTTCTTCCAATACCGCGGTGGGAAGCGGGGCCCTCCGGGAGAACTTGGCCGGCGCCTCCAATACGGCGATGGGGCTGGAGGCCCTGGTCAACAACACGGCGGGGTC
>PCVW01000023.1:16901-17588 GCA_002787095.1 Candidatus Omnitrophica bacterium CG11_big_fil_rev_8_21_14_0_20_64_10
GCACCAGCGCGACCGGAGACGGGAATCTCTTCCTCGGATATGAGGCGGGGAAGGATGAGACCGGCTCGAACAAGCTGTACATCGCCAACAGCGATACGGCGACCCCGTTGATCTACGGGGACTTCTCCGCCAATGTCGCGGTGGTGAACGACAACTTGAGTGTTGGGACGATGACCGCCCCAGGGGCCGCTCCCAACACCCTGGAGGGGAACCTGAGGGCCAATGATGTCTACCTGCGCTCCACCGGCCAGTGGCTCAGCCAGCTTGGGGGCGGGGAACAGACTCGCATCGGCTACTACATCGGCAACGGGACTGCTTCCGTGAATGTCCTGCTCGGCTTTGAGCCCCGCTATGTCTATATCGTGGAGGATCAGGCCGCTTCCGCGCCCCCCTTCGAGATGCTGGAGAGCACCCAGCATTACTGGGTGGACCATGTTGCCAGCCGGAACAAATCCCCCCGGGTCTGGTGGTCTTTTCCCACCAGCTTCCAGGTCAAGAAGGCCGAGTACAACAGGAGCGGCGTCCGGTATTACTTCATCGCCTACGGCGGCCCGGAGCGGCATTTCCGGTTCGAGACGGATTAGGGTAGAATAACCTTCCTGCGCTCGTAGCTCAGCTGGATAGAGCACTAGCTTGCGGAGCTAGGTGTCGGGGGTTCAAATCCCTCCGAGCGCGCTTTTATCATAG
>PCVW01000037.1:0-489 GCA_002787095.1 Candidatus Omnitrophica bacterium CG11_big_fil_rev_8_21_14_0_20_64_10
TCATAACCGTGACTGGTTCCTTCGTGAACAATGGGCGAAACGACTCTACTATGGCCTCCTCCTGCAATATAAGAACAAATACGACATCCAGTTTCATTCCTATCAACTCATGGAAAATCACCCGCACCTGACCGGAACCATGAAAACAAAGGAGGCCTTTTCCTCTTTTTTCCGCGTCGTCAACAATCTCTTCGCCAGGAAAGTCAACAGTCGCCTCAAAAGGCGCGGGCAAGTTGTCATGGATCGGTTCAAATCACCGCGTATCCAGGATGATTCTCATATGCTCCGCACGATGACCTACGGCGATTTGAACGGTGTCCGCTGTGGCCGGGACAAAAAACCGGACGATGCGACATGGTCATCGTATGCATATTACGCCTATGGCTGTGATGACCCGCTCATCACGACCGCACCTTCGTATGAAACGCTTGGCAAGACATCCGAGGAGCGGCAACGGGCCTATCGAGACATGGTCAGGGAACTGATGCG
>PCVW01000037.1:818-951 GCA_002787095.1 Candidatus Omnitrophica bacterium CG11_big_fil_rev_8_21_14_0_20_64_10
ATGTGGAGAAGGCCCGGTTGGAGAAGGTCCTCTCCAACGATGAGGTCCGGACGATCATCACCGCGCTGGGCACCGGCGTCGGGCAGGACTTCTCGCCGGAGAAGCTGCGGTACCACAAGGTGATCTTTATGGC
>PCVW01000037.1:1032-4663 GCA_002787095.1 Candidatus Omnitrophica bacterium CG11_big_fil_rev_8_21_14_0_20_64_10
TACATCGCTCAACCCCCTCTCTTTAAGATCAAGCGGGGCAAGCGGGAGGAATATCTCCATGACGAGGAGGATCTCAATGAACAGCTGTTCGATATGGGGCTGGAGGGGGTCAAGATCGTCAACCTCAAGAACAAGAAGGGGTACACCCCGGCTCAGGCCAAGGATCTGATGAAACTTCTGACCGAGGTGGAACAGCTCTCCAGGGCGCTGAACAAGAAGGGAGTGAAATTCAAGGAATTCATTGAATTAAGAGACACGAAGACCAAAAAGCTCCCAGTTTTTAAGGTAAAAGTGGAGGGAATAGACCAATTTATTTACTCCGACAAGGAGCTGGAAACCCTCTCTAAAAAGAGCAAAGGGGAGCTGGATCGGGTGGAGCTGTATGAGGCCAAAGAGCTGGAACAAGCCTGCGGCAAGCTGGAGAAGCTGGGGCTGGACCTGGATGCCTTTGAGGAGTTGGAGGAAGCAGCTCCCGAGGTCCGCGGAGCTCAAAAGAAGACTGCCGGCAAGAAGCCGGCCTCCGGCCGCGGCAAGAAGAGCGCTGCGGCCTCGGGCGGCCCGATCTTTCGCTTGGAAAACGGCAAGCAGGAAGAGCAGGCCCATTCCCTCTCCGGCCTTTTGAAGCTGATCCGGGCTCACGCCCGGCGGGGACTGCAGATCCAGCGCTACAAGGGGCTCGGGGAGATGAACCCGACCCAGCTGTGGGAGACCACGATGAACCCCCAGACCCGCACCCTGCAGCAGGTGACGCTGGAGGACGGCGTGGATGCCGAGTCAATGTTCACGACCCTGATGGGAGACCAGGTGGAACCGCGGCGGGCCTTCATTGAGGACCACGCCCGCGAGGTCCGCTTCCTGGACGTTTAAGCCATGGACAACAAGAACGAGAAAATCGTACCGATCGCCATTGAGCAGGAGATGAAGGATTCCTACATCTCCTACGCGATGTCGGTCATCGTCGGCCGGGCCCTGCCCGATGCCCGGGACGGGCTCAAGCCGGTTCAGCGCCGGATCCTGTACGGGATGCGGGAGTTGGGGCTGGATGCCGGCAAGCCGTACAAGAAGTGCGCCCGGATCGTCGGGGAGGTGCTCGGGAAATACCATCCCCACGGCGACACCGCCGTCTACGATGCTTTGGTCCGTATGGCGCAGGAGTTTTCCGTCCGGGCGCCGCTGGTGGACGGGCAGGGGAACTTCGGCTCGATCGACGGCGACCTTCCGGCGGCGATGCGGTACTGCATTACGGGAGAGACCCTTGTTGTCACTGATCAGGGGATGGTTCCGATCCGGGAAATTTCAAGCGGCGGCCAGGAGAACGTTCGCCTGAAGGTCCTGTCGAGGGACCGGACGGTTCATTCCGCGAGCAAATGGTTTGACAGCGGCGAACATCCGGTAGTTCGGGTCACAACCGGCAAAGGTCTTTCCATCAAGGGAACGCTGAACCATCCGATTCTGACCTGGAGCGCCGATGCCGGAACCGGGCAGCCAGGATTCCGATGGAAGCTGTTGGGGGATCTTGCGGTCGGGGATGTCGCGGTCGTGGACCGCACCCATGATCTCCTGTGGCCGGAGACTCCGATCTCCGTCGCGGCTCAGTGGCCGACCGGGCTCTCGGAGCGGGTGGAGCAAAAGATCCTTCCCTCCGAGGCCGGGGAGGATTTGGCCGGCATTTTGGGGGCACTTGTGGCGGAGGGGACGATCCAGGAGTCCGAGATCGAGTTCTGCAACAGCGATCCGGACTGGCTGTGCGAGTTCGAGGGTCAATGGGGACGGGTTTTCCCCGACACGCGGCTTCATCGGTTTGAGCGCAAGCCCAGCGGCTACAGCCGGAAGCCTTACCAGACCCGGGAGGTCCATGCCCGCCGGGTCGTTCATTTCCTGAGAGCGCTTGGATTGGCTCCGGTCCGATCGAAGGACAAGACGGTTCCGTGGGTCGTTTTCCGCTCGCCCCGGCCGGTCGCCGCCGCTTTCCTGCGGTCCTACTTTGAAGGAGACGGCTCCATCAGCGCCAGCGGCAGGATGATCGAGCTTTCCTGCGTCTCGGTGAGCGAGCGGCTGATGGATGAGATCCAACTGCTCCTTCTGAGATTCGGGATCGCCGCCACCAAGCGTTTCGATCGCTATCGGAAAACCTACAAGCTCTATGTCCGCGGCCAGGAGAACTACGCGCTCTTCCAGGAGCAGATCGGATTCATTTCGGAGCGGAAGCGGGCTAAGCTGGCCCGCATCGTGGCCTCCGGCCGGAAATACCACTCGGCCACCGATTTCGTCCCATTTGTCAGCGGTTTCGCCCGCTCCCATATGGATCTCCATCTGCGGGGCGGCGGCGGAAGGGCCTTCGTCCAGAAGCACAACTTCGACCGCTATCCGGCGATGAAGCGGAACGCGGATCAGGTTGTGGCTGCGATAGAGCCCGACCTTCAGCCGGCGGCCCGGGCCCTGTTCGATCGTCTTTTGGAGAGCCGCTATTTATTCGATCCGGTGGTCAAGGTTGAGCGGGCGGGCGCCGAGCGGGTCTATTCCCTCCGGGTGGACAGCGCCTGCCACTCCTTCGTCGCCAACGGCTTCATCAATCACAACACGGAAGCACGCATGGCCCCGATCGCCGACGCGCTCCTGTCCGACATCGACAAAGAGACGGTGGACTTCGTCCCCAACTTCGATGAATCGCTGACCGAGCCGACGGTCCTGCCGGCGGCGGTCCCGGGCCTGCTGCTCAACGGCGCCAGCGGCATCGCCGTCGGCATGGCAACCAACATCCCGCCGCAGAACCTTCAGGAGCTGGCGCAGGGGATCATCCAGGTGATCGACAAACCGGATGTCACCGACAAGGAGCTGATCAAGCATGTGCAGGGGCCGGACTTCCCCACCGGCGGGGTGATCATCGGCCGGCAGGGGATCCAGGACGCCTACACGACCGGGCGGGGGTCCATCAAGGTCCGGGCCAAGGCCCGGATCGAGGAAGTCAAGGGGGCCCGGGAGTCCATCGTCGTCACCGAGATCCCCTACCAGGTCAACAAGGCGACCCTGCTGGAGTCGATCGCCCGGCTGGTGCGGGACAAAAAGCTGGAAGGGATCAGCGACCTGCGGGATGAGTCGGACAAGGACGGCCTGCGGATCGTTGTGGATCTCAAGCGGGACGCCAACGGCCAGGTGGTTCTCAACCAACTGTTCAAGCATACCCAGCTGGAGACCACCTTCGGGGTGATCCTGCTGGCGCTGATCCACCACCGCCCGAAGGTCTGCACCCTCAAGCAGCTGATCCAGGCCTTCCTCGATCACCGCAAGGAGGTGATCCTCCGCCGGACCCGGTTCGAACTGCGCAAGGCGCAGGAGCGAGCCCACATCCTGGAGGGGCTCAAGGTGGCGATCGCCAACCTGGACGCGGTGATCAAACTGATCCGCCAGTCCAAGAGCGAGGAGGAAGCCCGCAACGCTCTGATGAGCCGCTTCAAACTCAGCCGGGTGCAGGCCCAGGCGATCCTGGACATGCCGCTCAAGCGCTTGACCGCCCTGGAACGGAACAAGCTGGAGGAGGAGTACCAGAACCTGCTCAAGCGGATCGCCGAGCTGGAGACGATCCTGGCCTCCGAGCAGAAGGTCTTTATGATCATCAAGGAGGAGCTGACCG
>PCVW01000063.1:0-6270 GCA_002787095.1 Candidatus Omnitrophica bacterium CG11_big_fil_rev_8_21_14_0_20_64_10
CGATCGGAAAAAATCAGCTGCGCCAGCGGCAGCCGGGAAGCCCAACCGGCCCGCTCCAACTCCGGAACGGAGAGAAAAGCCTCCGGATATCCCAGACAAAGATAGGCGACCGGGAAAACCCCGACCGGAATCCGGAGAATTTCCTTGAGCCGCCGGTTGCGCAGGATGCTGACCCAGCCGACGCCGACCCCTTCGGCCCGAGCCGCTAACCAGAGGTTCTGAACCGCGCAGCAGGTGCTGAAAAGATCGGTCCGCTTGATCGTGTTGCGCCCCAGCACATGGGGACCCATTCGTTTGGGGTTGCAGGTGACGCATAGGTTGACCGGCGCCTCCTCGATCCCCTCCAGCTTCAGCCGGTCATACAAGCGGCGGCGCCCGCCGCGGAACCGCCGGGCCGCTTTGCCGTTCTCACGCAGGCATTCGGCCTTGACCCGCGCCTTGACCCGGGGATCCCGAATCACGATGAAATTCCACGGCTGCATGAAGCCGACCGAAGGGGCCTGATGGGCCGCGGCCAGTATCCGTCGGAGAACCGGCTCAGGGACCGGCTCTTTTCGGAAGCGGCGGATGTCCCGACGAGCGGCGATCAGGCCGTAGATCGGGTGGCGGGGCGGGGTCAACGAACCTTGCGGGGGACGAGCGCTAGGGGCCGGCGGCCGGCCGCCGCGTAAGCGGCCATCGTGCAGAGGGCCAGAAAGACGCTGGTGAATAGAAGATCCCCGACGAACGCCCGGCCCAGATAGGGCAAAGCGGTCGCGAAAGCCCTCGCCAATCCCTCCGCCGTCCGAGGCAGAACCACGCAGGTCCCGGTCCACCAATCCCCAACCGTCAAGAGCCCGTGGTAGACCGGGGACACCAGCAGCAAGCCAACGGCCAAGGAGCGGAAGGTCGGCCGCAGACGCAGGCGAACGACCGCCGCGACCACCGCGGTAATCGCCAGCAGGCGGACGAGGGTAAAGGGGGAAAAGCCCACGAGCCCATCCCGCAGCAGCATCCCACCCCAGCCGATCCAGAAAAGCTGCCGAGGTTTCAGAAAACAGGCGGCACAGAGAATGACCCCCAGCACCGGGGCGATTCCCACCGTGTGATGAAACCGGCCGGCCAACAGACCGCAGGCCGCGGTCAACATCCAGACAATGCCCATGACAATCTCCTTGAGCTATTTATCCTCCGGCTTTTCAAGCCGGAAATCAACAGGAATCCAAACTGTCTGGGATCGTTCCCCCGGCGCGGCCGGCTCAAACCGCCAATTCCGAACGGCCTCCAGCGCCGCCCGATCCAGCGCCGGATGGCCGCAGGAGCGATGAACTTCCACCCGCGCCACCCGCCCATCCGGTTCCACCCGAGCAGCCAGCATCACTTCCCCTTCCCACCCCTGCCGCCGGGCCGCGGGCGGATAGACCGGCGCCGGATTCTTCGGACCCCCCGGCGGCCGTTCCATCCAAGCGCCCGCGGGGGCCGGCGTGGAGGCCGCGCGGCGGCGGCCGGCCGGCTCAGAGAAATCCCCCTCCGAAAGGGTCCGCCGGGGCGCCGCCGCTGGAGAGATCGGCCCGGAGACCAGGGCGATCAGGACCGGCGCCCCGCCCCGTTCCACATCCGTCCGGCGCGATCCGGACGGCCCCCGCCATCCCAAGCAAAACAAACCGTGGACCATGAGGGAAACAGCGGCGGCTTGTCTTAAGCCGGGGGAAGCCCTCACCGATTCGGCGCCTCATCATCGGTCCGCGTCAGGAGGGCCACCTCCCGAACCCCGGCCCGACGGACCGCCTCCAGGACCGAGACGACCTGCTGATAGGGAGCGGCCGCGTCGGCCCGGATTCCCACCCGGACCGCCTGGCTCGCCGCCGCCTCCCGCAGGCGCCGCTCAAGCCGCCCCAGATCCAGCTCCGCGCCGTCCAATTGAATCCGTCCTTCGGCAGTCAGCGTCACGAGCCGCCGGGCGATTTTCGGAACCGGCTCGGCGGCCGAGACCCCCGGCAGACGAACCGGCAGCCCGGCAACCGATTCCATCGTAAAAACTGCCGAGATGAAGAAGGCCAGCAGCAGAAAAAAAGTGTCGATAAGCGGGATCATCTCGATCCGCGGCGGCCGGGCGGCCGGGCGGGCGATCTTCACCGCCCCCCCTCCCAGACCAACTCCAGCGTGGTCGCCTGCCGTTCCACATCATGCAGGAGAGATTCCGTCTTGGCCGAAAAGAAATTGTACGGCGGGATCGCGGCGATTGCGATCGTCAGTCCGGCGGCCGTCGTGATCAGCGCCTCGGCGATGCCGGAAGCGACCAGCTGAGGGTCCGGGACTCCGCTGCCGCCCAGGAACCCGAAGGATCGAATGATCCCGGTGATCGTCCCGTAGATCCCCAAAAGGGGCGCCAGCGTGATCAGCGTCTCCAGCACCCCCAGATACTGCCGCATCTGCCGCTGGGCCGCCTGCACCTGGATCTCCAGGGCACCGGTCAGGGTATGTCGCCCCTGCTCCAGCCCTTTGGTCAGAATCTTGGCGACCGGGTCGGGACAGGCCCATCCGGCGGCGATCGCCTTCTGGAGTTCCCCCCGCCGGACATGGTCCAGGATTTTCTGAACCCCTTCCGGATCCCGCTTGGCACTCCATCGCGTCCAGAAAAGAAACCGCTCCGTCACAATCGTCAGCGCGATCACCGAACAGATCAGCAACGGAACCATCACCGGTCCGCCCCGACTCATCCACTCCAACAGCATCTACGCCTCCTTTTCCGGCTGCATCAAAACCGGCTCCAGCGCCAGGCCATTCGCCGGCACCACGATCGGGCGCTCAACCGTTCCCAGCGTCTCATGCCAAACCTTCAGACGATAGCGTCCAGGCCGGACCCCGGGAAGCCGGAACCGACCCTCCTCATCGGAAATCGCCCCGTGCGGGTGAGCCAGCACCGCGACCCAGGCATACATCCAGGGATGAACGCCGCAGCGGACGATGTACCGGCCCGCTTCAGGAAATTCCCAGGTCAGATCCCGGGCGCCGGCCTTCTGCCATTCATGCATCTGCATGGCGGCGCCCTGGAAAATCCGGACATTGTGGAGCACCGAATCCGAATTTCGGATCGTCAACCGACCGCCGACCGGCAAAATCACGGTGTGCGGAACGAAAGCGCAGGTTCGCTGGTCCAGGACCCCCTCCGCAGGCAGTCCGGACGCAGAGGTCTGGGCGACCGTTTCCGAATCGGCCGATTCAAGCCAGATCACGGCTTCCGCCACCCCCCCCTCGGCCCCAACCCGCAGCCGCTGCGATTTCCGCTCCAGCGGCCCGCACCCCTCCAAACTGGCGCCCGGCTTGGCCCGGAGGGTGATCTGCTCCGGCTCCGGACGGGAACCCGGCAGAACCACGGAGCCGCGGACCTCCCCCGCCCAGGCGGGAACGGGCGCCGCCAAAATCAGGACCAGAAAGAGACCTCTCCCTTTACTGATCATCGGCGCGGTAACTCCAGCGAACCCGGTCGCCCGGTTTGAGCTTTGTCCGGTAGGGGCTGACCTTCGTGGAACCGTTGACGGAGACCGTCCACCACCGGTTGGCCGCCGGATCAATCGCCACCCCTTCGATGCCGGACACCTCCCGAGGGTCGCAGCAGGCCGCCCCGGTCTCGACCGCACAGCGCTGCGCTAAAAGAGTTTTGGGCGTGGCCCCCCGCCCCACCGTCAACTCCTCGGAAATCGGCGGCCGGCCCGCCGGACCAAAATCCACTTCCAGCGCCACCGGAAACTGCTTCGGCGTCGCGGCGCAGCCGACCAACGCCGCCAGCAAAAAAACCGCTCCCCCGATCCGCTTCACTGTTCCCATGCAACCCCCACGGTAAAGACCGTACCCGGCGCCGGGAACCCCAGCACCTCGGAATAGGTCTCGCTGGTCAAATTATCCACCCGCAGATGCCCCTTCCAATGGTCATTGAAGCGAAAGGTCGTCAGGAAATCCAGTTTCAGATACCCTCCGGTCTTGTCCCGCCGGCCGCCGCCAGTGGATTCCTCCCGGGAGCCAACCAGGGTCCCGTCCAACCGGGCGTCCCACCGGCCCGCCGGCTGGTGATGGACGCTGAAGCCGACCGTGTTGTTCGGCGTGCGCAGCAGTTCGTCGCCGTTGTCCCGGTTCTCGTGGTTCAGGTGGGCGTAGGAACCCCGCAGGATCCAGTCGGCGACCGGCCGGACCTCCAATTCCAGCTCCACACCCCGGATCCGGGAGCGCGCGACATTCAGCGGCTGGGTCTGAGTCGGCGTGACTCGGACGAATTCGATCAAATTGTCGTAGTCGCTGCGAAACAAAGTCCCCGACCAGGTGACCCGCTCCTCCCACAACACCTGATCCACCCCCACCTCAAAGGTCTCGTTCTCCTCAGGCAGCAGGTTGGGGTTCCCGAAATTCGGGAAGAACAGTTCGTTGAGCGAGGGGGATCGGAACCCCTGGCTGTAGCCCCCCCGCAGCTTCAGGTTCCAGGGGGCATGGTAATAGGCGGCCGATCCCTCGAACACTTCATCGGTCCCATAGGCGCTTTCCCGAAAAAGACGCATTCCGGTCAATAAGGTCAACGCCTCGGTGGGATGAAACTGGCTTTGCAGATAACCCGCGTAGGTGGTCTGCGCCTTGTCAAAGCTCCGGTTGTCCCCTTCCCGATCCTCGAACTCGAAGCCAGCGGTCGTGGTGTTCCAATCCGCCCACTCCAGTCGGTTCGACCATTCGGCGCCGTACCGGTGGGTGTCCAGCAAAAAGACCGAGCTGGTCTGCGTCGTGCCCTCATTGGAAGGATCGTGGTCCATGAAATCCTCATCCTGCAGCGAGAAGCGCATGAACTGCGACCACCCCTCGGTGACCGGCGACTCGAACTTCACAGAACCGATCGTTGTATGCTCTCGATTCTTCCGATTCGGATCCGGCCGGAACGCCCCGTCGTCAATCCCGGTGATCGCGAAGATGTGCCGCAGCGACAAGTCCAACGTCGCCTCTTCGCCCAGACCCACCCCGATTCGGGTCGAGAGGTTGGTGTTCTGGTAATCATCGTTGTCGCTCAAGCCGTCGCTGTCAATCCGGCCGGCCGAACCCGAGAAATGCCAGCGCCCCTGCTCCCCCTGCAGGGCGATCACCTCCCGGTGGGTGTCCAGCAAGGTCCCGTATTCCGAGACCGCCGAAAAACGGGGCGGCCCCGCCCCCCGCCGGGTTTCCAGGTTGATGACCCCACCCATCGCGTCGGAACCGTACAGCACCGATCCGCCGCCCCTCAAAATTTCCATCCGCTCCAGGTTGTCCGGGGTGAAGTGGTTGAAATCAAACCCCCCGAGCGTCGGGGAGCCGACATGGGCGCCATCCACGGTGACATGAACCTGCCGGTTGCTGGCTCCCCGCACCGTGACCGCGGTGGTGCGGCCAATCCCGCCGGTCCGACGGACCAAGGTCTCAGCCACCTCGCTGAAGGCCTCGGAGGCGAACCCCCCCTGAATGAGCTTCAACTGATCGGCCGGAATCACGCTGACCGCCCGAGTCACCCGCTTCTCCGGCGTTTTGGACTTGGTCGCCGTGACGACCACCCGCTCCATCCGGGTCGGCTCTTCGGCCGTCGCCTGGAACGCCCACGCCCCAACCAAGAACCCCGTCCACACGATCCGGCTAAACCGCCGCATGCCGCCTCCCCCATTGATCGGCCGCCCGGACAAAACGGGCGGCCCATTCGGGACAACTCCAAAAATGCAGATGCACATACGACCCCCAGACGGACCCCCGAACCTTCCCCTCCGGCCGGGCGGGACCCCCGCCGGCGCCGCGGACCCGGTAGGGGGCGGTTGAAACCGCCGGCGGCCGCTCCCATCGGGAGTGGTGAAACTCATGCCCGCGGGCCGTCTCTCCGGCCCGAGCCAGCCAGCCGGTGCGGACCGCTTGGACCCGGCGGTAGCCGAAATGCTGCAGTCGGCCGGTCATCCGGACCGTTCCGGGAAACCAGCCGATCATGGAATGGCGCTTGCCCCGGCCGTCCCGAAGACAGCGGGCCAGGACCATCAGGCCGCCGCACTCGGCATAAATCGGCATGCCGGCGGCGGCCGCCCGGCGGATCGCTCGATGCAGGCGCCGGTTCCGGGAAAGCCGCTTGGCGTACACTTCGGGGAACCCGCCGCCGAGGTACAGCCCGCCGATCCCGGCGGGAAGCGACCGGTCGGACAACGGGGAAAACCGCACCCACCGGGCGCCGAGCTGCTCCATCAACTCCCGGTTCTCCGGATAGTAGAAATGAAATGCCGCGTCTTGGGCGACGCCGATCGGCAC
>PCVW01000063.1:6295-15561 GCA_002787095.1 Candidatus Omnitrophica bacterium CG11_big_fil_rev_8_21_14_0_20_64_10
GAAGACCGACCGCCAGGCGCCCCCTTCCGCCGCCGGCGCCAGTCCCAGATGCCGCTCCGGAAGGGTCAAAGCCGCCTCCCGTTCCAGCCAGCCGATGACCGGCACGCCGGTCAGCCGCTCGACCGATTCCCGAACCGACTCGGCGTGACCGGGCCCGGCCACCCGGTTCAGGAAACAGCCGGCCACCCGGACCCGCCGGTCCAGCCGGACGTATCCGGCCACCAATGCCGCGGCCGACCGGGCAAGGGCGGCCGCGTCAATCACCAACAGCACCGGACAGCGCAACAGCGCCGCCAGCTCGGCCGTGGACCCCTCCGGCGTCTCCGGGCCGGCGCCGTCATGGAGCCCCATCATCCCTTCCAGGACCGCCCCGCCGGCGCCCCGGCACCCCTGCGCCAAGAGAGCGGAGAGCCGCTCCTTCGGGATCAGCCAGCCGTCCAGGTTGCGGCAGGGCCGGCCGGCCGCCCGGGAAAGGAACCCGGGATCAATGTAGTCCGGCCCGCACTTAAACGGCTGGACCGGAATCCCGCGCCGTCTGAGCCCGCCGATCAGCCCGGCGGCCACGGTGGTCTTGCCGACCCCGCTGTGGGTGCCGGCGATCAGAAGGCGGGGGATCATCTCCACGGCAGAACCGCCTGGATGCCCAGCGCCAGCCCGAGGGTCAGAGGAACCGAAAACCAGATCAGCCGGATCGCCCGGGGAATCTGCGCGGCAGCCAGCACCCCACCCGGCCCCCCCATCCAAGGGGTCGTGACCGGCATGCCGGCATACCGGTTGACTCCGCCGAGCCGGACCCCGAGCGCGCCGGCCACCGCCGCCTCCGGCCAGAAGGAGTTCTCCCCCGCCGGCCCGGCGTCCCGAACCGCGGTCCGAAATCCCCTCCAGGAGAAACCGGCCAGCCCCCCGGCGCAACCCAGCAGTCCGGCGCTCAAACGGGCTGGAACCCAGTTCATCCAGCGGTCCACCCGGGCGGCCGCCGCGCCGAAACGCAGGTAGCGGGCCGACCGGTAGCCCACCATCGAGTCCAGCGTATTGACCGCTTTGTAAACCCAAGCCAGGGGAGCGCCCCCCCACGCCGCGTAAAAGAGAGGGGAGACGATCCCGTCCATCACCGACTCCCCAATCGTTTCCAGGGTCGCCCGGACCACCTCCGGCTCATCCATCGCCTCAGTATCCCGTCCGACGATCCGGCCCACCTGCTTACGGGCCAGCGCCAAATCTCCGGATTGGAGCGCCCGGAAGACAGTCCAGCTTTCCGCCGCCAGATCCCGAGCCGAGACCGCCCAATAAAGCCAGATCACCTCCAAGCTCCAAAAACAAGCCGGATGGATCCGGGCGGCCAACCAGCGGGAACCGGACACCGCGCCCCAAACGACCCCAATCACTCCGATCACCAGCAGCCAGCCGGCCAACGACTCCGACCGGACGGACCGCCTGAGCCGCCCCTCGCCCCAGACGGCCAGCGCGCCGATCCGCCGGACCGGATGAACCCACCAGGGGGGATCCCCAACGCAGGCGTCCAATCCAACCGCGGCGGTCAGCGCCCAACCGGCTGGTTCCATCCGATCCTCTCCAGTAAACGATCCCAATCCACCGCGGCGGCCAGATGATCGCTCCAAACATCCATCGGATCGGCGGCGGCCATCCCCGCCGCTGGAGCGGACAACCCGGCCGTCCTTCGGAGCCGCCCCAGGAAGGCGGCGCGAAACCTGTCATTTTCGAACAGGCCGTGCAGCAGGGTTCCCCAAACCGGGCGCTCTGGATGGCGGCAGCCGTCCCAGGATTCCCCCTCGGCCCCCCGCCGCTCCAGAATCCTAAACAGCACCTTGCCTCGCCGCAGCCCCCGAATCCTGCCGGCATGGATCTCATACCCCTGAACCGTTAGGCCGGTGGCAACCTCCTGAGCCCGAACCTGAGCGGTGATCTTGGAGGCGGCAAACAGCGTGCTGGTCGGCAGCCAACCCAACCCCTCCGCCGAATAGACGTCCGACTCCACCCGATCCGGATCCAGGATCCGATCGCCCAACATCTGAAAACCGCCGCAGAGGCCGATCACCTCAATCCCCCGCTCCACGCAGCGCCGGACGGTTTGATCCAATCCCGCATGGCGCATCCAAGCCAGGTCCGAAACGACGCTCTTGGAGCCGGGCAGAATCAAAACATGAGGCAAATCAGCTTCGGCCGGAGGCGATTTCCAGTAGCGGACCGCCGTCTCCGCCGCCCAATGGAACGGGTTCAGATCGGTGAAGTTGGAAATCGTCGGGTAGGCGATGACGCCGATCCGGAGCGCTCCAGCCGGCCAGGGGGAACAGTCCCGGAGCCGGTCGGCGACGGCATCCTCCTCCTCCAGATTCAGGGACTCCAAGTAAGGAACGACGCCGAAGACCGGCTTGCCGGTCCGCTGCTCCAGCCACTTGAGCCCCGACGCCAACAGGGTCGGATCCCCCCGGAATTTGTTGACGATGAAACCGCAGATCTGGTCCCGGTCAGCCGGCTCCAACAGCTCCAAGGTCCCCACCATCTGGGCGAAGAGCCCGCCCCGCTCAATGTCGCCGATCAAAACAACCGGACAGTTGAGGCGGCGGGCGACGAACATGTTGGCCAGGTCCCAGTCCCGCAGATTGATCTCCGCCGGAGAGCCGGCTCCCTCCGCGATCAGGAACTCAAACCGGCCGGTCAACTCGGTCAGCGCGGCCGTCACCGCCGCTTCCATCCGGGAACGCCAGAGCGGTAGATCGGCCGCGGAAGCCGTTCCGGCCGGTCGGCCGGTCAGGATCACCTGCGAAGTCCGGTCGCCGGTTGGCTTGAGCAGCACCGGGTTCATCTCCGCTTCGGGAGCCAATCCGCAGGCCCGGGCCTGAACCGCCTGCGCCATCGCCATCTCCCGTCCCCGACGATCCACCCAAGCATTGTTGGACATGTTGAGCGCCTTGAAGGGGACCGCCTGAATGCCCCGGCGCCTGAGCCACCGCCCCGCCCCAGCGGCGATCACCGATTTTCCGGCATGGGAGGAGGTCCCCTGGAACATCAGCGCCCGGGCCCCCATCAAAATCCGAGTTCCCGAACCGCCTCGACAAACTGCTGGTTCTCCTCGGGGCGGCGGACCGCCAGCCGGAGGAACCGTCCCGGCGCCAAACCCGGAAAATCATCGCAGCGGCGGACGAAGATTCCCCGCTGAGCCAACCGTTCGACCAACGCCTCCAGATCTCGTCCGGTTTCCCGATGTCGGCAGAGGAAGAAGTTGGCCGACGAGGGAAACGGCAGCAAACCGGTTCGTTCCCGAAGCCCTCCCTGGAACGCCCGCCGAAGCGGCCGAATCCGGCGGCCTTGCTGAGCCAGCCAACCGGTCTGTTCCACCAACCAGAGGCCGGCGGCCTCCGCCAAACCGCTAAGCCCCCAACTGGGCTGTATGGCCTGGAGCGTTCGGACAACGCCGGGGGCGGCGGCCAAAAAACCCAGCCGCAGACCCGGCACCGCGAACGCCTTCGTCAGGGAACGGATCAGGATCAGCCTGGGAAAACGGCTCCCCTCCGACATCAGGTCGGCGCCGGCCGGATCATCGCTCAACTCCCGATACGATTCATCCACCACCACCCAAAGTCCCCCAGCATGGGCCGCAGCGATCCAGTCCAGCAAACGCTCCCGGGGCCAGCCGCTCCCGGTCGGATTGTTCGGATGACAGAGAAAGAGAAGGTGCTTCCCCTCCCAGAAGGGGGCCGGAGGCGGTGAAGGCAGCGCCCAATTTCTTTCCGATTCCAGAAAGAAGGGAACGGACTCCCCCCGATCGGCCCGCACCGCCCGGTCGTACTCACTGAAGGTCGGCGAGACGATCACCGCCCGGCCGCCCCGATGCCATCGGCTGACCAAATGAATCAAGTCAGCCGCCCCATGCCCGGCCAACAACCGTTCCGGAGCGACCCCCCAGACCCGGCCCCAAGCGGCCCGAAGGCGGCCGAAGACCGGATCGGGATACCAAGCCGACCGATCCAGCCGCTCCCGCAGATGTTCGTACAATCCCGGCGGCGGCCCAAACGGGTTGAGGTTCGCGCTGAAATCAACGACCCGTTCCAACGCCATCCCGGTCCGGGCGATCCAACCCCAGGGATTGCCGCCATGCATCAGAAAAACCTCGTCAACAACAGGAGGAGAAACAGACCTGTCAGTTCATTGACCGCCCCCAGCATGTCGCCGGTCAAACCGCCGAACCGCCGCTGAAACAACCGGCCGCACGCGGCCGCAAACAAACCGCTTGCCGCCAAGATCCCGGCCGCCGGCCCCAGGCCAACCCCCCCGGCGGCGATTCCCCATGCGACGGCGGCGGCGGCGGCCGTTCGGCCGAACGATTTTCGGTTGAGCGCCTCGGCTCCCAACCCGGAGTCCGGCGTCAACGCCCGGCCGCCTTGCGCGGCCAGAACCATCCCCAGCCGGCTGAACGATCCGACAATCGCCAGACTCCACATCCACGCGCTGAGGGAAAGCTCCAGAAGCAGGGTCCATTGCAGCCCCAGGACCAGAATCAGCGCCAGAACGCCGGCAGTCCCCGGCCGGGGATCCCGCATGGCAGTCAGGACCGCCGACCGGCCCTCCGGCGTTCGAACCGCTCCGGGATGAGCCGCCCAGCCATCGGCGGTGTCGGCCAAACCATCGGCGTGCAGCCCGCCGGTCAGAATGGCCAGCGCGGCCAGCGCGGCCGCCGCGCCGACCGCCGGCGACCAGATTTCTGCGGCGGCGGCCCCCAATCCGCCGGCCGCCGCCCCGATCCCAGCTCCGATCACTGGAAAATAAGGGAACGCCCGCTCCAACGCCGGGCGCTCGCCGGACCGGCCGACCGGCAGAACGGTCAGAAAGGAGAGGGCCGTTCGGAATTCGTTCATGTCCGGTTGGCAACCCCCGCCTGGGAAAAGGTGGCCATCTCCGACAAGCAATGGACCGCCGACTCGATCAGGAAGAAAACCAAAGCCGCCCCGGTCCCTTCCCCCAACCGGAGCTTCAAATCCAGAAAGGGGGAGAGCGTCAGCCGATCAAGCAGCGCGGCGTGTCCCGGCTCAGCCGACCGATGGGCCGCAATCAAGTAATTCCGAACGCCCGGCGCCAGGGCGACGGCAATCATCGCGGCCGCCGCCGTGATGAAGCCGTCCAGGACTACCGGAACCCGTCGGCTCGCCGCGGCCAACATCACCCCGGCCAGGCAGCCGATTTCCAATCCGCCGACCGCCGCCAGCGCCCCGATTGGATCAGCGCAGGAGGGCCGGTGCCGCTTAAGCGCTCGTTCAATCAGCCGGACCTTTTCCCGCCGCCTGGACTCGGAAATACCGGTACCGATGCCGGTCACCTCATCGGCCGGCCGACCACTGAAGCAGGCGGTCAGGGCCGCCGCAGCGGTGGTGTTGCCAATCCCCATTTCGCCGACGCCCGCCAGGGCAACCGGATCCGACCGATGGACGGACTCGAAGATCCGAATCCCCGATTGAATGATCCGTTCCGCTTCATTCCGGGTCATCGCCGGTTCCGCCGCGAGATTCCCGGTTCCCGGCCGGACGCCGCATCGGATCAGCCGCGGGTCGGCCGGCGGATCACCGGCGATGCCGGCGTCCACCACCATCACCTCCGCTCCCGCCTGCCTGGCCATCGCATTGATGCCGGCGCCGCCAGCCAAAAAATTGGCCGCCATCTGGGCGGTCACCGCCTGGGGATAGGCGGAGACCCCCTCGGCAGCCACCCCATGATCGGCGGCCGCCACGAAAATCACCTTCCGGGGGAACCGGGGAATCGCTTGGCCGGTCATGCCGGCCAGATCAACGCCGAGCGTTTCCAAACGGCCCAACGCCCCGGTCGGTTTCGTCAGGTCGTCCCAGCGGGCCCGACAGGCGACCCGGGCCGCCTCGTCCACCAGCGGAATCTTCGGCACCTTCACCGATCCCCTCCCTTGACCCAGACCGGCAACCCGGAGACCATCCAGATCACCTGATCGGCCCGCCGGGCCGCCCGCTGATTGAGCCGTCCCAACAGATCCTGAAAACGCCGACCAAGCGGCGTCGTCGGAACCACGCCGGCCCCCACCTCATTGGTGACGCAAATCAGATCGGCCCCCGCCGTCTCGATCCGGTCCAGAAAACGATCCAGCCGGGATTCGATCCGGACATTGGACTGTTTCTGAAGAATCAGGTTGGTGGACCAAGTGGCCAGGCAGTCCAGGAGGAAGCAGGTGCCGGGCCTGAGCAGAGAGGGCGGAATGCGGTCGGGCAATTCCCGGGGGATTTCCAGGGTCCGCCAGCCGGCGCCCCGGGCCCGGCGATGCCGGGCGATCCGGCGGCGCATCTCAGCGTCTATCGCAACGCCGGTCGCCAGCATGACCCGCCGCCGAGCGGACGACAACTCCACCCGGCGTTGCGCGAAAGCGCTCTTGCCGGAGCGGACGCCGCCGGTAATCAAAAGCAAAGAAGAAGAGCGGTCCGTTCCTCTCCCTCGAAGGAACATCATTAGACTCCCGGTGTGGGATCTCGCGAGGTCTCCTGGCTCTCCCGCTCTTGCGCGCCCCTTCCCATCAGCCGAAGCCGACAGTGGAACTGCGCGCGCAAGACACCTCTCCGAGTTTCTCGGAGGCGGGATCACAGTTGCGGGGCAGCGCCCGATTCTCCGCCGGAAGGGCGGACCACGGGCTTCCCTCACACGAGATCCAGACGAATTGTGGAAAGGTTATACACCCGGCTGAAATGACCGGTCAAGAAAAATCTGGAATGACGCGCAGAGCAGGACGGCGGTCTGTTGGCGGCGGCTACAAAAGGGAGAGCCCGGCGTGGACCATACCGGCCACGATCAGCCCACTGATCCCAACGCCGGAGGCGATCGCGAGGAAAGCCGGCCAGAAACGGAACCGGAACAGCATCGCCGCCGCGCAGCCGGTCCAGGCCCCGGTGACCGGCAGCGGCACCGCCACGAAGAGAGCCAGCCCCAGCCCCTTGTACCGCTCCACGATCTTGGCCCGGCGGCGGGTCCGAGCGAAGAGCCAATAGAAGAACCAGTGCCAAACGGAGAAGCGATGAAGCCAGCGGGAGACCGGCCGAAGAAACAGGAGCAAGGGAACGACCGGGAGCAGGTTGCCCAAATAAGACAGGAGCAGGACTTCCCAAAGCGGAAGATCCAGCAGGATCACCCCGGCCGGGATCGCTCCCCGAAGCTCGGAGACCGGCAGGGCCGCGATCAGGCAGATGATCCATTCCGGCGGAAGCGCCCCGAAAAACTCAACCAGTCGCTCAATCATCGGCGGTCACCAGCGGTACGAACAGGCATTTGCATAACTCCCAGCTTTTCTCCTCCTTCCCCTGCCGCTCGATCAGCATCAAGTTCTGTGCCGCCGGCACCGCGGGATTCTCAGGCGCTCCCGAGCGCTCCACCGCCACCGGCAGGACCATCCGCCCGCCGTCGGCCAACTGTTTCCAAAGGAGAGCCGGCCGCCGCTTGGCCGCCGCGGCCACGACGATCCGGTCGAAGGGGGCTTCTTCCGGCCAACCGGCCGCGCCATCCCCCTCCCGGATCCGGACCGAGGCGGTCTTCAACCGCTTGAGACGGTCCCGGGCCCCCTCTGCCAGCGCCGGGATCCGCTCGATTGAGAAAACCCGGACCCCCAGCCGGTCCAGGATCGCCGCCTGGTAACCGGAACCGGTCCCCACCTCCAGCACCTTCATCCCGGGAGCGATCTTCAGCGCCTCGCACATCAGCGCCACGATATACGGCTGGGAGATCGTCTGGTCGAAACCGATCGAGAGGGGCCGGTCCTCGTAGGCGTGGGACCGCTCCTTCGAGGGAACGAACAGATGTCTCGGCACGGCGGCCATCGCCCGCAGCACTGCCGGATCGCTGATCCCCCGGTCCAGCAGCTGGTCAATCACCATCCGGTCCCGTTTCTCCTGAAAAGCGGGAAGGGCCGCCGTCATGACCCCGATTTTACACCCCGGCGGCAGGAGCGGAGGAACCGAAAGAAGCGGAGGGTGTCGGCCACCGGCTGGATGAAACTGAGAGAGCGCTGATAGACCGAACTGACCGGGATCGTGGCGATCCGGAAACCGGCCCGGGCCCCCTTGACCACCAGTTCCGACTCAATCTCGAACCGGTTGGCCGACAGCTCCAATCGCTCCAGGACCTCCCGGGCGATCATCCGGAACCCGCACTGGGAGTCAGGGATCCGGACGCCCGCCATTCGGGACAGGAGCCAGGACATCCCCCAGTTGGTCAACCACCGGTCGGGCGGCATCCCGCGGGGATTCTCCATCCGGTTGCCGATCAGGATCTCCCCGACCCTCTGGGCCGCCGCCTCCAGGAAGCGGGGGATCTCCTTCGGCAGATGCTGGCCGTCGGCGTCCATCGTGAGGACCCACCGGCAGTCCCCCGCCAGCGCCCGGTCCAGCCCCTCCCGCAGGGCGTTCCCCTTCCCCCGATTGACCGGCATCCGGATCACCTGCGCGCCGGCCGCCTGGGCCCGGGGACCGGTCAGGTCCCGGGAAGCGTCATCCACGACGATCGTCGCCAGCCCCAGCTGCCGCACCTCGGAGACCACCTGACCGATCGTCCTCTCCGCCTGATAGGCCGGAATCACCACCACCGTCTCCCGCGCCACCTCACTCATCTTCTGCACCCACCTCTCGGGACCCTGTCGCTTGGAGCCGACACCCTTGAAGCTCCCGGGACACGGCACGGGATTCCGGAACGGAGAGGGGGTCGAGACGGATCATCTCAGAGGATCTCCGCGGGAGCCGGCTTCCAGAACTCGTGAAAGACATACCACTGGGTGGGATGCGCCCGGATCTGCTCAGCGATCACATCGGCGCAGCGGGCGGTCAGCTCCCGCACCGCCTCCTCCCGCTCCAACCCCGGACGGGGAGCCAACGGCGGCAGGATCAGAAACCGGAACCGGCTCCCCTCCCGGATCAGAAAAGTGGGCAGAATCGGCGCGCCGGCCCGAACCGACAAGGCCGCCGGGCCGCGGGGCATCCTGACGCTCTTCCCAAAGAAGTTGACATCCAACCCGCCCCCGAAATAATCCCGGTCGGCCACGATTGCGACCATCTGGTTGTTCTTCAGCGCCCGAAGGGCCGCCTGCAGGAACTCCCGAAAGCGGTTCCGCTCCACCGGAAGGGAAACCACCCCCATCCGGGCCCGTTGGCGGACAAAGAAGCGGTCCACTCGCTGATTCATGTGGTTGAGCACCGCCGCATGAAGGAGGACCCCCCGGTGGGCGTAGACCGCCCCGGCCAGCTCGTAGTTCCCGA